>JAYVQJ010000861.1:0-20029 GCA_043777235.1 Planctomycetia bacterium | reverse complement strand
TCCATCACGATTGAACTTACGTCAGACGGCACACGGAGTGTGCCTACTACAAATTGTGCAAGCCGACGAATTAGCCAGCCCTGCCTGAAACGATCCGACTGCTGAAATCTCAGCGCCCGCTTGATACGTTCAACAACGTGACTCGGTACGCGACAGGGGATGAATCTGATGCGACGTCGTGAGTGGCTGCACATGACCAGCGGCGCGGGGCTTGCCTTCTTAGGCGAAGCCTTGCGGCAGCGGTCTGCGCGAGCCAGCGAAGGATCGGCAACCGCAGGGTTCGGCCGCGCGAAGTCGGTGCTCGTCGTCTTTGCCAGCGGCGGACAAAGTCAGCTTGAAACGTTCGACCCACGTCCCGATGCGCCGCTGGAAGTGCGAGGCGAGTTCGGTGCGATCGAGACCTCCGTTCCGGGAACATTTTTGTGTGAGCATCTGCCTCGATTGGCGAAGCTCGCGCATCGGTTTGCGATCGTGAAGTCGATGTCGCATGAGGATCTCGATCATGGCTCGGCGATGTATCTGACGCTGACTGGTCAATATCACCAGCGACTCTCGTCGAATCCGCCGCCGCGCGAGACCGATCATCCCTACTTCGGCTCGGTGTTGGAGCAACTCCGGCCACGATCGAAATTCCTGCGCACGTCCGTGTTGGTAAATGGCCCGGCGCTCGTGCCGTTCGAGCCGGGGCCGGGTCAATTCGCGGGACTGTTGGGGCGGCGATTTGATTCGCTCGTCATCGGCGACATGACTTCCGATCAGCCGGCGATTCCGGGATTGGAACGGCTCGAAGAGGTCAACTCGCAGCGTCACGCGATTCGCCGACAACTGCTCAGTCAACTGGAGCAGTCACGATCGCAAGTCGCACAACCGACGATCGACATGCAGACGCTGTATCAGCAGGCCTACGAGATGCTCGATCGGCCCGCCGCGCGCGAGGCACTCGACATGCACGCGGAGCCGGCCGCGACTCGCGATCGGTATGGTCGGCATCGTCCGGGGCAAGCCTGTCTGTTGGCTCGGCGATTGATCGAGGCCGAGGTGCCGCTGGTCACCGTCGTTTGGAATCACTCGAACCGCGGCCAAGACAAATACCCCGATGACCCCGAGCAATTCGGCTGGGACACTCACAACGACATCTTCGACGTGATGGGCCGCAGTCTGCTGCCGCGCTTCGATCAAAGTTTCTCGGCACTGCTCGAAGACCTCGACCAGCGCGGACTGCTCGACACGACGCTGGTGGTGTGCCTCGGCGAGTTCGGCCGCGCGCCGTTGGTCGCTCTTGAATCGAGGTTTCACGGAGCATCGCCCGGTCGCAAGCATTGGGCCGCCGCGTATTCGATCGTCCTGGCCGGAGCCGGCGTGCGCGGCGGATCAACGATCGGTGCCACCGACCGTCACGCCGCGTATCCCATCAGCACGAAGTACGGCCCGTGGGATGTCATCGCGACCATCTTTCACGCCCTGGGCATCGACCCGTCCGGTCATTTCTACGACAGCGCGAATCGCCCGTACCCGCTCACCAGCGGACAACCCATCGCGGCGCTGTATTCGTAAGCGGCTTCATCAAATGCCGGCGTCACGACAGCAGCATTTCCAAGTCTTCGGCGGAGAGTTGCTCGAGCACACTGCCGTTTTCTTGGAGGATCGCGTCGGCGAGACCCTTCTTCTTCGTTTGCAGCTCGGCGATTTTTTCTTCGACCGTGTTGCGGCAGATCAGACGGTAGGCGAAGACCTGTTTCGTCTGGCCGACTCGGTGAGCACGGTCGATGGCTTGAGCTTCGACGGCGGGGTTCCACCACGGATCGAGCAAGAAGACGTAATCGGCCGCGGTCAGGTTCAAACCGAGGCCGCCAGCCTTCAAGCTGATCAGGAACAGCGGACACTTCTCGTCGGATTGGAAACGCTCGACGCACGCGCGGCGATCGCGCGTTTGGCCGTCGAGGTATTCGTAGGTGATGCCGCGTTGATCGAGGTGATGCCGCACGATCGACAACATGCTGGTGAATTGCGAAAAAACCAGCGTCTTGTGCTTCTCGTCGATCAGCTCTTCGAGATGCGGTAGCAGGACGTCGAGTTTCGCTGAGCCTTCTCCGATCTTTGCTTTGTCGAGCAGCGCGGGGTGACACGCCGCCTGGCGCAGACGGAGCAGCGCTTCGAGAACGTGCATCTTCGACTTCGCCAAGCCCTGATTCTTGATGAGGCCCAAGAGCGACTGTCGGTAATGATCTCGCATTTCCGCGTAGAGCCGTTCCTGATCTTCGTTCATTTGGCAGAACAACGTCTGCTCGATCTTGTCGGGCAGATCGGCCGCGACTTGTTGCTTCGTGCGACGAAGGATGAACGGACGCAAGCCGCGCGCGAGGAACTCGCGCGACTCCGGCCGCTCGACGTCGGCGGCGTGCGTGCGAAAGGCGGTGCTGCGGCCGAGCATTCCGGGATTGAGGAACTCGAAGATCGACCAAAGGTCGCCGAGGTGATTTTCGATCGGCGTGCCGGACAGAGCCAACCGATTGCCAGCGTTCAACAACCGCGACGCTTTCGCCACTTGCGAACCGGCGTTCTTGATCGTCTGGGCCTCGTCGAGCACGACATAATCAAACTTGATGTCCTTCAACACCATCACGTCGCGGCGAAGCGTGCCATAGGTCGTGAGGATCACGTCGAAGTTGATGAACTCCGGCCGCAGGTCAGCGCGGTCGAGGCCCGCGTACTCCAGCACACGCAGCGTCGGAGTGAACTTCTCGCATTCCTGCGCCCAGTTGAAGAGAAGTGACTTCGGGACCACGATCAGTGACGGGCGATGGTCCCCCTTCTTCTTCGACTTCGATTGGTTCACGCGGTCTTGCAGCACGGCCAGCATCTGCACGGTCTTGCCGAGACCCATGTCGTCCGCGAGGCAGCCGCCGAATTTGAAGTCCTGCAAGAACTCCAACCAGCCGACGCCGTCACGTTGATACGCCCGCAACTCCCCTTTGAAGTTTTCCGGTTCGTTCGAGGATGAAACACCGGCAAAATTCTTGAGCTTGTCGCGCAGCTCGGTGAACTTCGTGTCAAAGTCCACCAACGGCTGCGTCGCGAGCAGCGCATCGAGCAGTCCGACTTGATGTGTCTCGAATCGCAGATGTTCCCCTTCGGTCGTGCCGAGTCCCGCGAGCAAGCCGTATTGCTGAAGCCATTCTTCCGGGATGATGCCGAGCGAGCCGTCATCGAGTCGCACGGTGCTGTCACCGCGCGCCAGTGCCGCGAGCAATTCCGGGAACGTGACTCGGCGACCTCCGAAGTCCGCTTCGCCGTGCAGTTCGAACCAGTCGATGTTCGATTGCACGCGGAATTTCAGTTGCCCCGCTTGCCACACCTGTCGGCCATCCGCTTTGACGCCCCAACCTTTCGGCATCAGGTTGCGAACTGCCGGACCAAGATCGCGGGCGAGAATCTCGACGTCGTGAGCACCGCGTCGCTTGTCGATCAGCCGTTTGAAACCGGCACTGACGAGCTGCGTCCACGCGAAGTCTTCGAGTTGTCGATTGCGAATCAGGCAACGTCCAGCTTGCCGCTCGACAATCGCGCCTTGGGGGCTGCTGGCGCGGACAGACGTCCCCGCGTAATCGAATTGGACTTCGCCGCGCAAGCGCTCTTGCTGCCAGCGCGGGCCGCGCGGCGTGTGAATCAAAATCTGCGGCACCGGAATGACGCGGACTTCTTCCAGCTTGAGGTTTTCCGGCAAATCCAACTGTGGGAGATTCGGCAGGTCCAACAAGCGATCGACGAGTTCTTCTTCTTCACCCTCCGCGACCGACAGCGGTGGATCGCGCCGCAGCAACTCGACCCATTCGAATTGTCCGGCATCACTCCAGCGACACAGACGATGAGTGACGACCGAATCCGGTTTCGCGTTCTCGTCGGAGTTTGGCTCGCCGTTGTCGGTCTCGGTTTGTGCTTCGTTCTTCGCGCCGCGCAGATCGGCGAGCTTCAGAATGTTTTCCGAAGACGATTCGACGGTTGCCTCCGAATTCGATTCGTCTTCGGTGCCGGCGTCCTCGCGATCGAACTCACCCATCGCCGGGACAGCCTCTTTGCTCGCCAACGGCATCAGCACGAAGCCGCCGGGAACGACCAACTCGGCGGCTCGCATCGGCAGCGTTTCGCCAGCACGTTGCCAGCGGCCTTGCAGTTGCCACAGCCTATTCTCGTCTTCGAAGGCGACGCTGACGGCCATCTCCCACGGCGGACCGGCGTCCCAAGCGATCGTTCGCGATGATTGGTTCTCTTCGTCGTCCTCTTGGAACCTCAGCCGTCCGGTCGCGCAAATGTCCGAGAGCAGCAATTGGGCGAGATCGAACGGAACTCGAAAGCGATTCGCGGCCGCTTGCAGTTCGCTTTGCTGAGCGTACCAGTTCGAGCGTTCGGCCACTCCTCCCAGCAGCGTCGCCAGAATGTGACGGTCCTCTTCCAGCGACACATCGTCAAAGCGATTGGGGCGAACTCGAAGCGGCTTGAGCTTGCCCCAGCTTCCGTTGTTTCGTCGCTGACGCTGAACCAGTCCGATGACCAACTGCTTTTCGACTTGGCTTTGTTTGACGTCGATCTCGTAAAAGATTTCGGTCTCTTTCAATTCGGTGGACGGGGCGGCCTCGCCGACATCCATCGTGTTTCGCAGCAGGTTGAGCTGTGCTTCCCATTCGCGGACGCGCGGTTCGACGACAATCGCGGCCGGCTTCATTTTGCGGCGTTTGGTGTTGACCGAACGGACCGCATCGCCGGAGGGGACTTCGTCCCAATCCTCCTCGTCGTATCCCCATTCGTGCGGGTCTTCTTCGGTGGCGAACGGCGGGAAGTAATTGGCCTTGGCGCCGTCGTTGATGTAGCCGGCCTGCTCGGCTTGCAGGATCGTGGCCCAGACGTGCTTGCAGCGCACCTCGTGCGGGTTTCCATGTCCGTTCGCGCACGAGCAGGTCATGAGCATCGCGTCGTCGCGGCGAGTGAGCTGTGTTTGGAACTCGGTTCCATCCTCAACCACACCGAACAACTCGTCGGCGGTCACGCGCGTGATCGCGACGCGTTCCGCTTTGACGTAGGCCTGCCCCCGAAAGCGGATGTCTCCGCGAAATTTGCTTTCCAAAGTCGATGACAATGACACAGACGGCTCCCCTGTCTCCTCAGGCAAAGTCGGTTGTGAAGCGACGAAATTCGCACGCTTGTCGCCGCTCGCGCGAAGAGGGCCACGGTAACGGATGCTCGCCGGGCTGGGTAGGTCCGGTGATGAGTTTGCAGTGAAGTTCGTGGATTCGCGACGGGCGCAGATGCCGGTAAATGCGACGAACAAGATGAGTCTCGATCAGAAACACGTTTGGCTTTGGGGACGCATCGTTGGTCAAAGCAAACCGGGAAACCGAGAACGGAGAATGAAAAATGATGGGAGCCGTCATTTCTAATTTTCGGCTCTCCGTTTCCCGGTTCTTCGCTGGCAAGCCAAGTCTGAGTTGCGATCTGCGAGACAAACATTCGCCGCGAATGGGTAGTGTCCTAATTTGTAGGCCGACTTCGCCGAAGTCGGCTGTTCCCGACGTCGGCGAAGTCGGGCTACATTGCGAATGCTGCGAAGCCATCATCGCTGTCCCCCACACAGCATCCCCTCTAAACTGACGCCACCATTCAACACGCACCTCTTGAGATCGGTTTGCATGACGTCTGCTCCCGTCAATTTGGGCCTCGTTGGCCTCGGGCCGTTGTGGGAGAGTCGGTATCGACCGGCGTTGAAGAAGCTCGCCGCGAAGCTGCACGTCGCGGCGGTGTACGACAACGTCGCGAGCAAAGCCGAACATGCCGCACGTGAGATGAATGCACGAGCTGTCGGTGGTGTTGCCGCGCTGGCGGATCGAGCCGATGTCCAAGCGCTGGTGTTGCTCGATTCCGGCTGGCAAGGCTCGGCGACATTGCGTCTGCTCAGCGAGCGTCGCAAGCCGATCCTCGTGGCAACGCAGGTGCATGCGGCGTTGTCCGAGTTTCAACAATGGCACGAGCAAGCGGTCTCGCAGGGCGTCACGATCATGCCGGCGTTCCCGCGACGCTGCACTCCGGCCAGCAATCGGCTGCAAGAATTGATGGCCACACAACTGGGCCGTCCGTTGCGAGCCGAGATTGCCATCTCACCCGCCAGTTTGCAGGCGTTGCCGTTCGCGACCGAGTCTGATTTCGGAGGACAACCGCCACCGGCGCAAGACCCGCTGCTCGAATGGGCCGATTGGTGCCACTACCTCTTCCGGGCGACACCGCAACAGATCACTCGGCGCGGAGACGGGCAGGGTTTGCAACTGGACTTCCCGCCGTTGACCCAAGACGGTGTTTCATCGCCAACCAGAGTTGCGGAGTTGTCGCTTGGTCTCACCGCACCTATTGCCGATCAACCTCTGCTCGATGAAGTCCGTCTGTCGTGCGAACGGGGACAGGCGAGATTGCTCGGCCCCACGACGATCGAATGGAACGCTGACGAGGGGTCGCAATCGGAAGAGCTCACCGCAGAGCGAACCGAAATCGAAGTGCTACTGGACCACTTCTGTCGTCGCGCCGTCGGAGGCTTGATTCCGGTTCCCAGCTTAGAGGATCTCATGCGGGCTCAAGCGAGCGTCGCGTGCAGGTAGTTCGACGGTCTGACTTGCGACGATGTCGGGTGGGACCAGCTCGCTTCGAGCGCCGGCCCACCAGAAAGCCCGCTGAAAATCTCTGGTGGGCCGGCGCGGCGAAGCGCCGCTTGTCCCACCCTACGATAAGTCAGACGGTCGAAGTCGTCGAAATCACGGATCGCAATTAGCGACGAAACAAGCCGGAAGGTTGTTCGGCGGTCGCGGCTGGACGGCTTCGTTTCGGGACAACCACTTCGACGCCGGGCCGCGAAGTGATCTTTGGAAGCGTCGAAGCCGGCTTGGGAACGAGATCGGTCGCTGCCTGGGTTGATTCCTCTTTCTGACTTCCTTTGACGAGCGTCTTCGATTGCGGCCACTGAGAATTCGGTGATGCCTTCCAGCCGCTCGTTCCTGTCGAATTCCGCTGAGCCACTCGTGCGGCGATCTGCATCCGCTCCCGGTAAATCTGCAAGCCATCGACCGCGTGATACAACGGACCACATTCGGCATTGAGCTGGCGGTTGGTGATCAGGTCGTTCGCCAAGCTGCGAACGCCATTCTGAACCCACGGCTCGGACAGACGTGACTGCGGCAGCGCGACCATCAACCATTCGATCATGTGACCGGCACCCATGATCCGCGTGTTGAAGTCGTTGCTGAAATCTCGCCCCTTGAAATAGTGCTTCGAGAAACTCCCGTCCGAGTTTTGCAGGGCTTTCGCCTCGGCAATGAAGCGTTGAATTTTCTGATCGGCTTCCAACCAGACGCCGCGCAGTGGTTGTCTGGTCTGCAAGTGCGCGTTGCGAGCGTAAGCGATCGCGAACAAGCTGTGAGTACCGCCGCACGGTGCGTCGTAGATCGTGTTCCGCATTTCCAAGCGGACCAGTTCTTCCATGCTCCACGGTTCCCCATGTTTGTTGACCCATTGAGCGGTCGGTTCGAGGTAATGAGCTAAGGCCCACAACGTCCAAGTCATCTCGACGTCCGGAGAGCGAGTCACTTCCATCTTGGCGTTATTGATGATGTCCTGAACGGTGACGATCTCTCCGCTGGCCGTTTTGAATTCGTGTGACAACGGCAGTCGGCACATCGTCAGATAGCCCATGAACTGCGTCGGATGCCCCTCAAACCAGTACATCGTGCTGTAGGGATGCGCTCGGCCGCCATAAGGTGTCTTCTGGAAGAGCGATTCGCCGCGGAACGATACGCCGCTCGACGCCCACTCCAGCGCGTTGATCTTTTTGTCGCTGTCTTTGAGCTTGAGTTGGAAGTCTTGTCGATACGCCAGCAATCCGTGAATGACTTGCCACGGAGTATGCACATCGGCGGTGAGATATCGTCGGCTGGAAATATCAACCGCTTCCGTGGCCAGCTTGACGAGCGGATCGACTGGTTCGGCGACAACAGGAGTCTGTGGATTGACCGGTCGTGGCGATGGGAGAATTTCCGCTTTCTTGGGTTCCACTTTCGTTGTGGTCGGGATCGGGAACAGCGGCTGCGGGGCCGCGGTGGCCGGCTGTGGGTTGACTTCGATCGGTGTCTCGAACTGCGAGTTGATGTCCATCGGCGTTTGCGGCTTGGGAACGCTCGACTCACCCGTGGGAGGTGTCGCTGTCGTGATCGGGAGTAAGGCTTCCGGCTCGGGACTCAGCGTTTCGGAGAGCGCTTTCGCTGGACTCGTTGTCGCCGGGTCATCCTCGATGGCGACATCGGGAGTGACGGCCGCCGGACGCTCGAATTCGGTCGCGGGGTTGTCCGCGTGCGCCGAGCTCAGCGCGGTCCAAGTCGAGATGGCGAGGAGGAGTCCGACTTGAGTCCAAGATCGAAGCAATTTCATTGTGGTGGCGACTCCTGATGGAAGATTCCGTTGAGGCAAACCTTCCCGAAGACGGTGACTCGTCAGCCCCGGCGCGCGGTGCAGTTCAAAGAGACAATCAGTCTGAGTTAGGTCGGTCAAAACGGGCGCACGTCTTGGCGCGGAGAGTGCGGTTAAGCCCCAGAAGTCGAATGTTCGTCGGAGTCCGCCTGATTGATTCCGTGAAAAGACACAATCGGCAGAGGCGGCGATGCACGCAGAGTTTGCCAAGCCGTCGTCAAGAGAGCAGTTTGCTCGTGGCATCCCTCACGGAAATGAATTTCCGTGAAGGGCACTGAAGTCTCTCATGACGCGACATCGTCGATGACTGACGGTTTCAACCAGGCACGTGCCGCGTCAATCACTTTTAACGGCAACTGCAATTTCGCCAGCCGAGGTTGTCCGATTTCGACCAGTGCGACGGGAAACCAACGCCGCCGGCGCTCTTCGAGGACTCGCAGTTCCGGCCACGGAATCAAGATCGGTCGATGCCCCACGAAGATCGGCCACACCGCCAGATACAGTCCTTCGGGGGAAACGCGGATCGTGATGCAGCCGTTGTAGTCACACCATCCGATGCGAACGTATTGGCCTCGGAAACAGATCCCGTCATCTGGGACGCGGTCACCCGGGAAACGCTCAACCAACCCCGTCCAACCGCTGACCTTCGCGATCACGACGAGCAGCCCGGCGAAGAAGCCGGGCAGCAACGCAACGATGAAGTACGCTTCCCAAGGCATAGCGAACTCGCTCGCTCAGTAGACCGGTCACTCCGTGACCGGAAAATTTCGAGTCACGGAGTGACTCGTCTACTTTACTCCCACTCAATCGTGCTCGGCGGTTTGCTACTGATGTCGTAGACGACACGGTTCACGCCTCGAACGCTGTTGGTGATCCGCGTTGAAATCCGTTGCAGCACCTCGTAAGGCAGATGGAACCAATCAGCGGTCATGAAGTCGTCCGTCTGAACGGCTCGCACAGCAACGGCGTCTTCGTAGGTTCGGTCGTCGCCCATCACGCCCACCGATTGCACCGGGAGTAGCACCGCGAAGGCTTGTTGAACTTGGCGGTACAAACCGGCTCGATGCAGTTCTTCGATGACGATCGCGTCAGCTTGACGAAGTGTTTCAAGTTTTTTCTCGGTGATCTCACCGAGGCATCGCACAGCGAGACCGGGACCAGGGAACGGATGCCGCCAAATCAAATGCTCCGGCAGGCCGAGTTCCAAGCCCATCTGACGGACTTCGTCTTTGAACAGATCACGCAGCGGCTCGATCAACTCAAACCCGAGTTCCTCCGGCAACCCGCCAACGTTGTGATGCGTTTTGATCGTCGCGGCCGGTCCGTCAGGACTGCCGCCGGATTCGATGACGTCCGGATACAGCGTCCCTTGAGCCAGAAACGTGGCGTTCGGAATCGACTTGGCTTCGTGACGAAAGACCTCGATGAAGACGCGGCCGATGATCTTTCGCTTCTGCTGCGGATCGCTCACGCCGCTCAGTTCGTCGAGGAATCGCTGCCGAGCATCGACGACATGCAGGTCCGTCTGGAAGTGCTGCGAGAATCGGTCGCGCACGTCGTCGGATTCACCGAGCCGCAGCATCCCGTTATCCACAAAAATGCACGATGCTTGATCGCCGATTGACCTCGATAACAACGCCGCGACGACCGACGAATCGACTCCGCCGGAGAGGCCGCAGATCACGCGATTGCTGCCGACTCGCTGACGAATGGAGGCGACTTCGCTTTCGATGAAGTCGCTGATCCGCCATGAGCCTCGGCAACCGCAAATGGTCTTCACGAAATTCGCAAGCAACCGGCTGCCGTGCTCGGTGTGTGTGACCTCGGGATGAAACTGAATTCCGAAGATCGGCTTCGAGCGATGCTTCGCGGCGGCATGTGGACAGGACTCCGTCGCCGCGATCGGTTCAAAGTCGGCCGGTAGATCGCGGACCTGATCGCCGTGACTCATCCAAACTTGGAAGTCCTGCGGTACTCCGTCGAACAATCCGCTCGACGAGAGGACTCGGCACGGAGCGTGACCGAACTCACGTGTCTCGCCGGCGGTGACTTGGCCTCCTTGCGTCTGACACGTCACCTGCATCCCGTAACAAATGCCGAGAATCGGAATGCCGAGATTGAAGATTTCAGGATCGGGTTGCGGCGATCCTTTGCCGTAAACGCTCGCCGGGCCGCCGGAGAGGATCAGTCCCTTCGGAGCGATCTGACGAATGCGTGAGGCGGGCAAGTCGTGCCGAACCAACTGACAGAAGACGTTGTTCTCACGGACTCGGCGAGCGATGAGCTGCGCCGTCTGACCACCGAAATCGAGCACCAACACTGGCTCGTCAACGGTTGCTCCAATGGGTGTCGCGGCGCGTTTCGCCGCAGTCGAATTCGCGGACATGAGTGTCTGTTTCCGATCCAAGACCGAGCAGTCGAAAAACCCGATGTTATGAACGGCCTCTCAAAAAGGGTATTGTCCGGCGCATCAAGATAAAGGTGCGGTCATGGACTTCGATTGATGACGAGACATCCAAAGTCGTCAGTACTCAAGCAGGCCGAATTGCCAACCCGACTCGCGACCAAAACCCTCAGACTGCTCGGTCGTTCGTGAGTCGATGGCGAGCGTGCTCCTTGACAGTGTCGGGGGCCAAAACTAATGTCACCGCCCCGCTCAGCAGGATGGGGGCGTTAAGGCCGTCGAAGGTCGTTTCGGAAACGACTTTGGAGACCTCGACACTGTTTTGGATTTTGGCAGCACCGCGTGATTTCGCGTGAGGTCGTCGATGAAATAGACGTGTCGATTCCTGGGACGTTCGCCAAATTGCTTGGCTTCGTCTTTTGATGGCTGGCCTTCGGGGCTGAGTCCGTTGCCGTTCGCGGTGGCGGAGAGAGAAGTGGGTCTTGTGCCCGCTTTTTTTGTTTCAGGACAGTTTGGTTTTTTTGCGAACGCAGTGCCAGTCAGTGATAGGTGTCGCCAGTCGGTTCGTTGTCGAGGGTGTTCTCACCCAACCTCGACGAAAGGAAGAGTATGAACGGGGCGGATGTCTTACGATTCGTCGATGCTTTGCATCGCGACCGCAATATCGAGAAGTCCATCGTCTTCGAGGCGTTGGAACAGGCGATTTTGTCGGCGGCGAAAAAGCATTACGGCGAAGACTTTGAAATCACCGTCGTCATCGATCAGGTCAAAGGGGAACCCTCCGTCTTATGTGACGGCAAAGATATTGAATCCGACATGCTCGGCGAGATTCTGGGACGCATCTCGTCTCAAACCGCCAAGCAAGTGTTGATGCAACGCATCCGCGAAGCCGAGCGGGACTCGATCTTCGATGAATACGAAGATCTGAAAGGTCAGCTTGTCAACGGCACGATCACCCGCTTTGAGGGTGGATCGGCTCTCGTGGCCCTCGGAAAAATCGACGGCTTTCTGCCCAAGAGTGAGCAGATCCCCGGCGAATCGCATCGTATTGGCGAGCGGATTCGAGCGGTCGTGATCGAGGTTCGCAAATCGGGAAGTCGCGTGAAGATCATCCTGTCGCGGACGCATCCCGATCTCGTGCTGGAATTGTTCAAGACCGAAATCCCGGAAGTCGCCGAAGGGATCATCGAGGTCCGGTCGCTCGCACGCGAAGCGGGATATCGCTCGAAGGTGGCGGTCTCTTGTTCGGATACGAAAATTGATTGTGTCGGTGCCTGCGTCGGTGTTCGCGGTGCCCGCATCAAGAACATTGTCGATGAATTGGCTGGCGAGCGAATTGACATCGTGCGCTGGAATGACTCGCTGCAAATTCTCGTTCCGAACGCAATGCAGCCGTCCGAAGTGGAAGACGTGATTCTCTGCCCGATGCTCGGTCGAGTCATCGTGTTGGTTCGCGAAGATCAACTCTCGCTGGCGATTGGCAAGCGCGGACAAAATGTGCGACTGGCATCGAAGCTCGTCGGTTGGGACATCGAGGTGATGACTCGCGATGAACTCAACGAGCAGCTTGAGAAGTCGGTCGCCGCGTTTTCGCAAGTTCCGCACATCACCGAAGAGCTGGCCGAGAATCTCGTGTCGCAAGGCTTCTTCAGCTTCTACGACTTGTCGGTCATCGAGCCGGATCAGTTGGAAGAGATGAGCGGCTTAAACGCCGAACAAGTGGAAGAGATCGTCGCTTTCGCCGATGTGGAAAGCGAAAAACAAGAGATCGAAGACAACCGCCGCAAGGCGGAAATGAAGTTGCAAAGAGAGATCGACGCACGAACTCCGCCAGACACTTCACCCAAAGAGTCACCAGCGGCGGAAGTTGTCGAAGCGGAGTCAGCGGAGATTGCCGCTGAATCCGAAGTCGTGGCCAGTGTCGAAGCTGAAGCTGAATCTGAAGCTGAATCTGAAGCTGAACCGTCAACAACGAGCGAATCCGAATCCACCACGATTGCTGAGCCCGAAACTTCTGCTCAGGTCGCTGAATAATGAAGCGACTTGAGTCCAACCTGTTTGATCACTGTCACTCGCGAGAGACGTCTCACGCGCGATGGTGTGTCCTTCTACTTTTCAACACCGAGGAATCCTTTGACCGAACAACTGGCCGAGGACAAAACGCTCAAGGTTCGAATCTTCGCCTTGGCGAAAGAATTGGGGATGGACACCAAAGTCCTGATCCAGCACGCAAACGATGCTGGCATCCCCGTGAAGTCGTCGCTGGCGAGTATCTCGCCGGCCGAACGCATTGTGGTGTTGGAGTATCTAAAGACTAAGTCGCCGAAGTCGACCGGCGAAAAGAAGGCGATCACTCGCGACGACGTGGCCACGGACTTGGTCGCCAAAACGAGACCCATCAAGTCGATGCCGGTGCGGACGATGGCACCGATCGCTCGACCTGCCCGACCGGCGAAAGACGTTGAACCGCCGCCAGCCGAAGTCGAACCACCCGTTATTCCGTCGGCTCCAATTGCTGCTGAGACGACCATCGCGCCGTCCCAAGAAATGGCTCCGACGCCAGCCGTGCCGTCAGTCGCGATTTCGGAACCACCGCAGGTTGCGGCGTCAGTAGCTCCCGATGCCGTCGAATCTGTCGAGGACGGCAACACAGCGCATCGTCGCGAGGATTACATCGGCCCGCACGGTGCGACGTCGCGGCCGCGCGAGATGCGGCCCATCGGCTCGACCGCTGACATGCGTGCGACCGGAACGATTCGCAAGAGCAAGCCGAACCTCCCACAGTTGGCGGCTGTGCCCGATGCTCCCGTCCATAAACCGAAGAAGGATGAAGGCAAAGCTCAGCGGCCGGACATCAAGATTACGGCCGAGAACTTTGATACTGCTGGCCCGTTGGCCAGGCGCGTCAGTCAAGTGGTTGAAGGCAAGAAAACACATCCCGGTCCGGGAATTGGACCGAAACGACGTGGCCCGATCGACGACGGTCCCGATGACGCAGCCAAGGGTCCGCGCGGAGCGAAGGCTCATCCCGGTGGTCTCGTGGAATCGCGTGACGAACGGCGTCAGCGTCGGCATACGAAAGTGGAGGTTCCCGGTGAAGAGGACGACGAAACGAGTCGTCGTCGCCGTGCAATTCGCACGCATCGGTCGAAGATGTCGGGGCAGCCCGAACTGAGAACTCACGCCGAAGTGGAAATGCCGATTTCGTTGCGCACGCTTTCGGAAGCGATGGGCCGGCCGGTCAAGACGTTCATGAGCATCTTGTTCAAGCAAGGCAAGATGGTCCAGATCAACGACACGATCGACGAGGAAACCGCCCTTGAACTGGCGATGGAAGTCGGCGTCGAACTGGCGATCCTCCGCGAAAAAGATCTCGAAGAAGAATTGCAGGACGCTTTGCTCGCCGCCGACCCGGCCGAGAGCATGGTCACTCGGCCGCCGATTGTCACGATCCTCGGACACGTCGATCATGGCAAGACGACGCTGCTCGACAAAATTCGCTCGTCCAACGTCGCGGCGGGTGAAGCGGGCGGCATCACTCAGCATATTCGCGCGTACCAGATCGAGCACAACGGACACAAAATCACTTTCGTCGACACGCCTGGCCACGCGGCCTTCGGTGAGATGCGTGCTCGCGGAGCTAACTGCACCGACATTATCGTGCTGGTGGTCGCGGCCAACGACGGCGTCATGCCGCAGACCATCGAGTGCATCGCGCACGCCAAAGCGGCGAACGCCACGATCGTCGTCGCGCTCAACAAGATCGACTTGCCCGATCGGAACGAACAACGAGTCCTCAGCGATCTTGCGACGCACGGAGTGCTCGTGCAGGAATGGGGCGGCGAAGTCGAAATGGTCCGCACGTCGGGTCTGGCGGGCACCGGAATCGCAGACCTGTTGGAGTTGTTGCTGTTGACGGCGGAAGTTCACGAACTCAAGGCCAATCCAGATCGCTCGGCGGTTGGTGTTTGCATCGAAGCGTTCCGAGACGAAGGACGCGGCACGATCGCGTTGGTGATGGTCCAGAACGGCACGCTCCGAGTCGGCGACATCCTGCTTTGCGGCGGTTCGCATGGCAACATTCGCGCGATGTACAACGAACACGACCAAGAGATCACCGAAGCTCCGCCATCCACACCGATTCGAGTCGCTGGACTCGACATGGTGCCGAATGCCGGCGATCAGTTCTTCGTGATGGACGATCTCGATGCCGCTCGCGAGATCGCGGAAATCCGTCAGCAACGCGGACGTACTCAGACACTTTCGTCACGCGGACGCAAGCGCACGATGGAAGACATCCTCGTCGCCGTTCAGGGCGGCGAGGTCAAAGAGCTGCCTGTGATTCTCAAGGCCGATACACCGGGCTCGATCGAGGCTCTCAAGCACGAGTTGGGCAGGTTCGATCACCCGGAAGTGAAGATCAATTTGCTGCACTCGGCGGTCGGCGGCGTCAACGAAAGCGACGTTTATCTGGCCAGCGCGTCAGGTGCGATCATCGTCGCCTTCCACGTCATCGCCGAAGACCGAGCCTTGCAACTCGCCGAAAAAGAGGGTGTCGATATCCGCCGATACTCGATCATTTACGAAGTCACCGACGAGATCAAACTTTCGCTCGAAGGACTGCTCACTCCGGAGAAGAAACAAGTCTCGACCGGACGTGCGATCGTTCTGCAAACATTCGGGATCAGCAAAGTCGGCACGATCGCCGGTTGCCGAGTCCTCAGCGGAACCATCGAACGTAACAACCGCGTGCGTCTGATCCGCGATCAAAAGATTCTCAACGAGTACGGCCTCGCGTCACTGAAGCGTGTCAAAGACGACGTCAAAGAAGTCCGCGACGGCATGGAATGCGGTATCCGTTTGGAAAACTTCAACGACGTCAAAGAAGGAGACCTGCTGGAGGCATATCGCATTGAGGAAGTGAAACGAACGATCGATTGATCAGATCTAAGTCGTTCGTCATCGAGTTTCGGATTTTGAGTTTTGGAATTTCACCACCATGCCTTCACGTCGGATTGCCAAAGTGAACCGGGCCATCCTGGAAACGATCAGCTCAGCGATCTTGTTCGAGCTGCGCGATCCACGCGTGAAGAACGTGACGATCCTGAATGTCGAGACCACTGATGACCTCAAAGCCTGCAAAGTTCGAGTCGGCGTTCGTGGTGATGCGAAGGTGCAATCTCTCACGCTGCATGGTTTGGAGTCAGCCAGAGGATTTCTGCAAGCGCAGATCGCCAAGCACGTGGATACGCGATACACCCCGATCCTCAAATTCATTTTGGAACCCAATTGGCTGGATCACCTGACTGAGACTTCACAGAGTTTCCAGGAAGCGAAGTCGACCGCGATTGAACCTGATGCTGATGCGAGCGAAACCGACGGTGACGAATCCGCTGCCGAGAGTTTCGATGAAGACGACGACAACGAAGAAGACGAAGAAGACGAAGAAGACGAAGAAGACGAAGAAGACGACACCGACGAAGAAATTGAGAAGGTCACTGAGAATGAGCATCCATTGACTGGATGATTCTCGTGACGTCCGCCCCGCCTATTACCGTCCGCCCTTTTACGAATTCACTCCGTACTCACAGGCACCTTGCTCATGGCCGTCGTTAAGAAGACCAAGGCGTCCGACCTGCATTCTCTTTGCAAGAAGCTCGTCGCGCTGTTGAAGAAACACTACAAGCCCGCCAGCCACAAAAAAGACAAAGGCGTGCTGGAGACGATGCTGTACGCCGTCTGCTTGGAGAACGCGACTCAAGAACAGGCCGACGCTTCCTTCGAGCGGCTGCACGTCTCGTTCCACGATTACAACGAGATCCGCGTCAGCACGTTCATGGAATTGGCCGAATGCTTTGAGGGGATGCCCGAACCAGATGCTCGTGCGGCGCGCGTGCGATCGGTCTTGCAGTATGTGTTCGAGATCAACTTCGACTTCGACTTCGAACCGCTGCGCCGTAAGACGATGGAACTCGCCGAAAAGCAGTTGCAGAAGATCCGCTTCCTCAGTTCGTTCATCCAGCTTTACACGCTGCAAAAGTCGCTCGGCGCTCACACGGTCCCTGTTGACGATCGCTTGCGTGATGCTGCGATCTGGTTGGGACTAGCCCCTCCCAAGGCGACCGCCGCGGAAGCCGCCGAGGCTTTGAAATCCGCCGTGATGAAGGCCGATACCGCGATGTTTTGCGATTTCAGCCGCTGTCTCGCGCTCGACGAGCGATTGACGACGACGTTCGCCAAGACGAAGCCCCCGGAAGAGGGATTCGATCTCGATGACATGATCTCGCGCACCGAGGACTTGCTGAAGCACGCGGATAAAGCGGCCAAGGCCAAGCCCGAAAAGGCCAAGCACGCGGAACCCAAGAAGCCGGCACCGAAAGCCAAACCAGCTGCGAAGCCTGAGGCGAAAGCCAAGGCGGCCCCTGCGAAAAAGAAGAAGCCTCGGTGACAGCCCGTTGGAAAAGTAGCCCGCAGCGTCAGCGAGGGTCGCACGCTTCGCGTATTCTCCGAGAAGACCACCCTCGCTCGCGCTGCGGGTTATTTTTCGATGGACTGCGAAGACGGTCCTTTCGCGTCCGCGACGAACGAAAACGAGGTTTGGTCGGAATCCGCTGGCTCGCTATCATCCGCCGCGAGTTTGCGTTCGGAACACGCTCGGGAATTCGTCTCCAATCCAGGGAAGACAAGGTCATGACTCAGACGCATCGAAGGATCGGACGTTCGAGACAAATCGGCTTGGCCCTGTGCCTCGCGTTGAGCGGAGCACTCACGATGGCCGCGCCGGCGTCCGCATCGCGACAGGTCGCACAGGACTCGACGGACCCTTTCCATCCAACGCTTCGTGGTCTCGGTCGAGCCGAATTGTTTCGGCTCGATGCACCTGAGCCGCCGGAGAAACCCGAAAAGCTGAAGCCCGTTCGCGACCGCGATGCCGATGGCCTGAAACGCCTCGACGCGATGGCGTGGTTCATGAAGGGACGCTTCCTCGAACAACGCGAGGAATTCAAGGCGGCCCTCGAAGCCTATGAAAAAGCCGTGCAGATCGACCCAGGTGCGGTCGAGGTTTATCGCGCGTTGATCCCGCTGGCGTTCGGATTGAACGAAGGGGATAAGGCGATGCAGTACTCTTTGAAGGCGGTGGAGCTCATCCCCGATGACTTCCAGTTGCTGCAACGAGTCGGCATCCACATGGCGACGAAGGACAAGGTTCCCGAAGCGATCCGACTGATCGAACAAGCGGCGCGATCACCCAAGCTCGACAAGCTGTCCGGTCAGTACGTCAGCGTCATGCGTGACCTCGCGCTGCTGTATCTCATCAGCGGACAGATCGAGAAGTCGGCAGACTCGTTCGAGGTCGTCTTCGATGCCAAGACCAACCCGGAGAAATTTCATCTCGACTTCCAGATGAAGTCGGAACTCGAAAAGCATCAGCGGACGACTTACGAAGCGATCGGCCAAGTCTTCCTCGAAGCCAAGCGTCCCGACCGAGCGATCGTCGCACTTGAGCGTGCTGCCAGCGCTAAGAAATCCAAGCCGGGGAACGTCAGCTACAGCCTGGCTCAGGCGTACTTGATGACCGAGCGCCCCGAAAAGGCGCTCGACCATTTGCAGACGTACTTCGACGCACAACTGCAATCCAAGGGGAAGGCGGCGTACCAACTGCTCGCGGACATCCTGAAAGCTCAAGGGAATTCGGGGAATCTGATCCCACGCCTCGAACAGCTTGCGGAGAAGGATCAATTCAATCAGACGCTGCAGTTCTTCTTGGCTCGGCAGTATGTCGAAGCGAATCGCTTAGACGACGCTGAGGCACGCCTGAAGAAAACGCTCGAACGCGAAAAAGGAATCGAAGGCTACATCGGACTCGCGGCGTTGTATCGCCGACAAAACAAGCCGGCCGAGTTGCTGCAAGCGCTCTCGCAAGCGTTCGCACGTGAGTCGGAATTGCCGAACGCCGCCGAAGATCTCGCCGCCGAGCTGCAAGCAATCGGCGCAGATGAGAAGCTCGTTGCCGGCTTGATGGAGGTCGGAACAAAGCAAGCGGAAGGGGACTCGCCAACGCTCGACTTCACCGGCAGCGTGGTGCTCGCCCAGATTGCAAAGCAAAGTAAGCAATACGACCCTGCGATCAAGTTTTATCGGCTGGGGATCAAACTGCGTCGCGACCGATCCGGAGCTTTGTACAACGACCTTGTGCAAATGCTCTTCGAGGCTCGCAAGTATTCCGAAGCGGCAACGGCGCTTGACGATGCCATTAAGGAACCATCACTGAAGAGTAATCGCGCGGTGTTTTGGTATTTTCAGACTCAGGCCCAAGAGTTGGCTGGCAATACCGAAGCGGCTCTCACCGCCGTCGTTGAAGGCCGCAAGCTCGCCCCCGAAGGGAGTCGTCTGTACGCGCTCATCGACTTTCAAGAAGCTTGGATTTACTACCACGCTCATCAGTGGGACAAGGCCGTGCCGCTGTTTGAGAAGGTCGTCGAAAAGAAGCTCGATCCAGAACTTGTCCAGAAAGCTCAGTTCAGCCTTTCGAACATTCACGTTCAAAGCGGGGACATTCGCAAAGGGGAAGAGATCCTGGAAAAGGTCTACGCGGATGCGCCGGACGATCCGTCCGTGAATAATGATCTGGGCTATCTCTATGCCGACCAAGGGAAAAACCTGGAGAAGGCTCGCGGCATGATTGAGAAGGCCCTCAAGGCGGAACCGGACAACGCGGCCTATCAAGACAGCATGGGTTGGGTCTTGTTCAAACTCGGCAAGCCCGCCGAAGCGATTCCGTTCTTGGAGAAAGCCGTGCAAACTCCGCGCGGCAGCGATGCGACGCTCTTCGATCATCTCGCCGATTGCCAGCACGCGATCGGGCAGAAGGACAAGGCGATCGAGAACTGGCAGAAGGCTCTCAAGGACGCCAAGGAAGATAAAACTCCCGACCAAAAACTGATCGAGAAGATCGAAGAGAAGCTAAAACAGAAATAACGTAGGGTGGGACTAGCTCGCTTCGAGCGCCGGCCCACCATCTTGACACCATTCCTTACGGTGGGCCGCCCGTTGGTTGGCCCACCCTACGAAGCAAATCACGACTCATGGCAGGACATTCCCATTCGGCGAACATCGCCATCCGGAAGG
>JAYVQJ010000860.1:0-5149 GCA_043777235.1 Planctomycetia bacterium | reverse complement strand
CGACGCATGCTCGACTACTCCCGAGCCTGGCAAACCTTCGGCCCAGAGACAACACCATAAGTTGTGTGTAAAAGACAGGCCGCTGGTCCCACCCTACGTTTTGCCTAACGCGATGTATTGGCCAGCCGTGGGACGTCGATTCGCAAGGCCCGTCACGCGGACCGATGACGGCGACGTTGAACCGCAAACGCATCGTCGCCGCAGACGAACAACGTCCGGGGGCTGACGCCACCCGGCTCGCCAAATCCCAAATCCCAGATCCGAATTTCTCACCGAGACCGGACTCACATCAACATCAACCGTGCGAGCGCTACCGAGTCATCAGCAGGTTGCTGAGTTGCGTGTTTTGCGAATTGAACGCTCCGATGCGCGGTTCGACGGAGATGGCGATTCCGGCGTTGTTCTTGCTCGCGTCGTAGTTGCCGCCCAGGTGAAACAAGAAGTCGGCTCCGACGCGGGTCAGCGTGAATGATTGACCGCGATTGAGTCCCTCGGCGAGATCGAACGCGGTGCCGA
Organism: Planctomycetia bacterium; assembly: GCA_043777235.1. Lineage (GTDB taxonomy): Bacteria > Planctomycetota > Planctomycetia > Planctomycetales > Planctomycetaceae > SXKJ01. Next base: position 4,633 of record JAYVQJ010000860.1, on the reverse strand, counting down.
CGGTGCCGATCCATTTGTCGCTCATCGCGTAGCTGGCGCTTCCGGTGAGGATGCGGCTTTCAAAGCCGGGGACGGCTCCGAAGCCGCCGGCTTTCACTTGTCGGATGCCGGCATACAAGCTGCCGCGCGTGCTGCGCTGATGCAGGATTCCAAAATTCCACAACTGCATTCCACCGCTGAAGACGTCGTAATAAGCGTTCGACAAGTACGACGTTCGCTCGCCAAAGTTCCAGGCGTAGCGATAGCTGAGCAGTCCGGCCGTCGAACCGAAATTGTCGCGATTCGAGTTCGGGAACAGCGACGCTTCCAGGTCGAGCGTCATCCAGTCCTTCACACGCTGACGTTCCAAGGGACCGACTTTCGTCTGCCAGCGATTTCGCCAGCCAAGCCGGATGACGTGCAGATCGTTGACCAGCTCATGCCACGGGGCGGTCACGCTGCTGCCGGCACCGGTACGAACCGCGAAGTTGCGCGGATCGACTTGAGCCGGCAAGAAGGCATTCGACGCGAGTCCATAAGTGTTCTGGAACAGCCGTTCGCGGAAGCGCTCCTGAGCGTTGTCATCGAACTCGTTCCACTGCGGGATCTGCGACAGCGATTGGTTCGCTCCGGTCAGCGACCAATCGACATCGAATACCATTTTGTGAGCCAAGCCGTTGACATCAAGGATGCGGCTCTGGACCCACGGCATGTATTTCGCAAACTCAATGCTGCCGCGCACTCCGACGCTGCCAACCATCCGGCTGATATTGTTACCGGTGAAACTGTTGCTCCAGCCGGCCGCCTCGCCCCACGCATACGGGACCACATTGAACGGGCCGAGATCGAGCGGTGCCGACACCTCATGCCGCGTCATCGCGAGGCCGCCGTTGATGTTCTGGTAATACGGCAGCGGCGAGAACAAATCGCCCGCAACATTCGGCGGTTGAGCTTGATTGAGCTGCGCATAGCCGGCCATCGAATGGCTCGACCATGACAACCAGCCGCCAGCCAGCGGTTCGCCGAGGAACGTGAAGTCGCCGCGCGGCAACCACTGTGCGTTGTTCTCGAAACCATAAAGCTGCGGGCGGACGAGCAAACTCCATTGCCAGTTGTCGAGCTGTTGCTGCAACCCGACCAGCGTTTCAACGTCCTTGCCCGTGTCGAAAACTCTCTCGTAGTACTGCTCGAGATAGTTGCGGTCAGAGAGGTATCCGAATTCGCCTCGCAGCAGGAAGCCGTCGGGCAACTCTTGCATGTGCCGCCACGTCATTTGCCCGCGATTGCTCTGCGGGAAGTCGAGACTGCGACGATCGCGGCCCAGGTTGTCATTTCCGGAGTCGTAAATGTAATTCAAGATTCCATCGCCGAACGCTCGACCCGGCATGCCAAACAGATCGTTGGCAACATAGTTGCCGCTCAGTCCTGCGCTGGGACCGCGCTTCGAGAAGTAGTTGAGGTCCAGATTCAGCGTCGTTCCCGGAACTTGCTCAGCACCGATCAGCGTCATCAAGTCCCAAGACGTGCGGACCTGAGCTCCGAAGACGCGATCGGACGTGAAGTTGAATCCCCGAATCGGAATGCTCGGCATATCGGCCGGCCCGGCCACGAACGGCACGTACCCGATCGGGACGTCATCGGCAAACGGCGTGTCGACGAGGAACGAATTGTTGAGCGCAGTGAGATACGGCGTCTCGCGATAGATCGGCGCACCGGTCGCCGGATCGAAGCGGTTCGAATCACCCCCCCCACCGAGCCGCGGCAGATCGAGCGGCTGGGCATAGTAAGGCTCGACGAAGATGTCACTGCTTTGAATGCGATAGCCCGGCTTGCCGAATTGACTGCCGGAGGTCCAAGCGTTCGAAGCGTGAAACTCATTGCGTGCGTTCTGCCGCATCTTTTCCGCGTGAACGCGAATTTTCTGCCCACCCAACTCTGCCGGCTTGAAGGACAGCTCGACGTTGAACAACAGCCCGCGTTCATCGCGTGCGTCGTAGTACGCGCGATCGGCCGTCATCACGCTGATACCTTGCCGAGCGATGATGTTCCCTTCGAGATAAACCTGATACTTCGCGTCCTTCGATTGCAGTGTTTCGAGGTTGAGCTGATTCGACTCGTTCGCTTCGGTCCAGATCACGACGCGATCCGCGGACAAGTCGATGATGTCGAAGCGGTCGTCACCTTCGATGACAAGATTCACGCCGCCGGTCAGGATCGAAATTTGTTCGGGAGGCGTCGTCTTGTCCGATCGCTCCGAGAAGATTTGATAACCGGTCGTCCCGCGCGGCGAGACTCGAATGTGCCGCATCCCATCGCGACTCGCCGGCGCTCGCAGAGTCGGCAACGCCGGCTCCGGTGACGGGACGACGAACTGCGTCTGGGTCAGAGCCGATCGCTGTGCCGCTCGACGCCGTGTGATCGCTCGTTGAAAGAGCGCGTCCTCATCGACCTTGGGATTCGCGGACGAGAAGCGGAACTTCGTCGAGACACCTCCCGCGCGAGTGTTCAATTGCACGAAGGCATTCGGCCGTTGATCCGATTGTCCGACTTGCTCGACGCGAACGTCGTCCTCCAGATACAGCGCGAGCTTCTCTGATCCCGATTGGCTCGATTGCCAGATCACCATCTGCCGTGCGGTCATCATCGTGCCGGCTTGTTGCAAGCGGCAGTGTCCTCGCAAGATGAGCACTCGTTGACCGTCATCCGCTTTGCCTTCTGTGGCGTAGTCCGCCGAGATCGCAATCGGATCATCGACGATGTTTTCGACTCCGTTGTCCGCGCTCAACTCCGCGCGCAGCAGTAGACCGAGCACGCACAAACCTAGTGCGCACCACACGGCGAACCATCGCAGGCGGTCAGAGGATCGCTGGCCCGACACGGGGACTCCCGATGGGCAAAGACATCGAAGGTGGGAAACAAACCACGAAAGGAATCGAGACAGGCACACCAACGGCAAAGACTGCCGCCGGAAGGGAGCGGGGTTATAGGAGTGCTCGGCGGAAAGGGTCCAGAGCGTTTCGGGAAACCGGGTAATGAGGAACGGGGAATGGAGAATGGAGAATGGAGAATGAGGAATGAAGGACACCAAAAACTGAGCGGGTCTTCGGGCGTCACTGCTGGCTGGAGTGACCAATCGCAACTCCGTACTCTGCGGCCGTTTGGATGCTCAAGCTCCGATTCTCAATTCTCAATTCTCAATTCGCAATTCTCCGGTTACCCGGTTTCATGCTTCAAAAGCTCCGCCATCTTCTCGAACTGATCCGCTTCAGCCACACGGTTTTCGCGCTGCCGTTTGCGTTGCTGGCCGCGATTTTGGCGTGGCATGGCCGAGCGGAACCGTTCGCGGGGCGAGAACTGGCCGGGCTGTTGTTGTGCATGGTTTTGGCTCGGTCGGCGGCGATGGCGTTCAATCGGCTGGTCGATTGGAAGTTCGATGCGGCGAATCCTCGAACGGCCGGTCGGCATCTCCCGGCAGGACTGTTGAGCGGCACGACGGTCGTGCTGTTCACGATCGCGTGCAGCGCGGGGTTTATCGCCTCAACGTTGTTGTTCCTGCCGAATCGCTGGCCGATCTATTTGGCAGTCCCGGTGTTGTTGTTTCTGCTGGGTTACTCGTACGCGAAACGATTTACGAGTTGGTGTCATTACTGGTTGTCGGCCGCGTTGATGCTCTCGCCGATCGCGGCGTGGGTCGCAATTCGTGGCGAAGTGACTTGGACTCCGGTCAGTCTCGCAGCGGTCGTCTTCTTCTGGGTCGGCGGCTTCGACATTTTATATGCCTGCCAAGACGCAGACTTCGACAAAGCGAATCAACTGCGCAGCATTCCCGCTCGCTGGGGCATTCCGCGAGCCTTGAAGCTCGCCGCGTTCAGTCACTTACTGACGGCGATCAGCCTGTTCGCGTTTTGGTACGTCGCCGGCTTGGGGACAATCTTTCTGGTCGGCATCGTTGGTGTGACGCTGCTGCTGACTTACGAGCATTGGCTCGTGCGACCCGATGATCTCAGCCGAGTCGGCGTCGCGTTCTTCAACGTCAACGCGGTGATCGGCGTCGGCCTGCTTCTGCTGAGCGTCGCGGATCTGTGGTGGCACAGGTAGTCCGATTGAAGCAAAAGCGATTCAAAGACTCGCCAGTCGGTGTGACACTGGCGTCGCTTACGCGGCAGACTTGCTTCGTCGAGAGATCATTCAAGACGATCGTTTGCCAGCGGTCGCCCCGTTGCGTTCATGAGCACTTCACTCCGCGCGGGAATCTACCAGCCGGACGCTATCGAGACTCCGGAGCGTGAACTTCACCGAGTCTATGAGACACATTTTATGTTCCGCTGCCCCAGACTTCGCCGACCGTTTTTACAAAGATCGCAAATTCCTCCAGACATAAGTTGACAATTTACGGTCATCTTTGCACTGTCCACTGCTCATGTCTTTCAATTGTTCCATTCTGACTCTAAAGCCTCATTTCTGATTTCCCCAATTGCGAAGGAGTGACGATGCGTTCCATTTTTCGTTTCGGGCGACTCTCGCAATGTTGTCAATCGGCCGTAGTTCGAAGTGACTGGTTTCAACGCCTCACAGTCGCGCGGAGACCCACACGCCGCCGCCACGCAATGTCGCTGATTGCCGTCGAATCACTTGAAGTTCGTTCGTTGTTGAC
>JAYVQJ010000859.1:0-5149 GCA_043777235.1 Planctomycetia bacterium | reverse complement strand
TTGATCTTCGATGTGTACGACTCGTGGAATGGCCGTTCAATCGGCGGTTGCCAGTATCACGTCTCACATCCCGGCGGCCGAGGCTATGAGACGTTCCCGATCAACGGGGCCGAAGCCGAGACGCGACGGCACTCGCGGTTCTTCCCGTTCGGACACACGCCGAACGCTTGGAAAGCCCCGCCGTTGGAGATTCATCCGGAGTTCCCGTTGACGCTCGACCTGCGCAAACCGCCTGTTCCGCAAGTTTCCGCACCGTCGTTGGCCGATTCGGTCTTCGCCGCAACATCGCCTGTTCCGTCCCCGCCGAAATCTTTTAGACTGTCCTCGCCCGTGAGCCGGTGAGATCACCTTGGAGTGCGGTGGCTCGACACCGCCCTCCATCCTTGTGGGAAAAACGTGGTCACGAAACAACGCGACGAAGTGCAAGTCCGCTCTCGACGAACCGAATTCTTCACGACCGCGTCGTTTCAATTTCGTACCTGTAATCCCGCAATCAATGGAGGGCGGTGTCGAGCCACCGCACTCCAAGGGTGAACACTCTTGGTGACGACGGCGAGTTGGGATCAGTCGGCGATGCAGAGTTCGCGCGGTGTTTCCGCGTCGAACTGGCTGGGTTATGCCCCGGCGCTCGGCGCGTCGGACGAGGTCTTCGCGGCCAGCGGCGAGGTGCAGCCGCATTGGAAGAGCTTTCTCGAATCGCTCGATCTCCTCGGCTTGCCGGAACTGACTCGGCGTTGGAATGAAGCTCAGCATCTGATCCGTGAGAACGGTGTCACCTACAACGTCTACGGCGACCCGCGCGGCATGGAACGGCCGTGGCAGCTCGATCCGATTCCGCTGCTGATCTCGTCGAGCGATGCGCAATCGTTGGAAACCGGACTCGTGCAACGAGCACGCTTGCTCGAAGCATTGGGACGCGATTTGTACGGGCCGCAGCGGTGTCTGTCCGAAGGCTACTTGCCGCCGGAGGTCGTGTTTCCGAATCCGGCGTTCTTGCGATCGTGTCACGGTATTCGTTGGCAAAACGATCGGATGCTGCATTTGTACGGAGCGAACATCGGCCGCTCGGCAGATGGTGGTTTCTGTGTGCTCGGCGATCGCACGCAGTCGCCGTCAGGAGCGGGTTACGCGCTGGAGAACCGGCTCGTCTTGTCACGAGTGTTGCCGGATGCGTTTCGCGAATGCCGAGTGCAGCGGTTGGCGTTGTTCTTTCGCACATTGCAGGACACGTTGCGAGCGATCGCGCCGCACAATCGAGACAACCCGCGAATCGTGTTGCTCACCCCCGGCCCGTACAACGAGACGTACTTCGAGCACGCTTATCTCGCGCGGTATCTTGGCTACACACTGGTCGAAGGTGGCGACCTGACGGTGCGTGACAATCGAGTGTTTTTGAAAGTGCTCGGCTCGTTGCAGCCGGTCGATGTGATCTTGCGGCGGCTCGACGATGACTTTTGCGACCCGCTGGAACTTCGGCCCGATTCGTTTCTCGGAGTGCCGGGACTTGTGCAAGCCGTTCACGCGGGGAACGTCGCGGTCGCGAATGCGCTGGGGACGGGATTGCTCGAGACACCCGCGTTGTTGGCGTTCTTGCCGGCACTGTGTCGCTTCTTGCTCGGCGAGGAATTGAAGCTGCCCTCCGTGCCGACGTGGTGGTGTGGCGAGCCGCGTTCTCGCGATCACGTCCTCTCGCATCTGCACGAGATGGTCATCAAACCGGCTCTGGCCAGCATCCGCATGGAACCGATCTTCGGTGACGAATTGACTCGCGAGCAGCGCGACGAACTCGCCGCGAAGATTCGATCTCGGCCACAAGATTTTGTGGGCGAGTATCGGCTGACGCTTTCAACGACGCCGGTCTTGATTGGCGATCAATTGCAACCACGGCATCTCGTGCTGCGAACGTACTTGACCGCGCACGAGGACTCGTTCGTCGCGATGCCGGGCGGGCTGACGCGAGTGAGTGCGTCGGCCGACACGATGGTCGTCTCGATGCAGCGTGGCGGCGGCAGCAAGGACACCTGGGTGCAGTCCGAAGGACCGGTGCATCAGCTCACGCTACTCGGTCCGGGCGGGCATCCGCTGGAGATCACTCGCGGCGGCAACGATCTTCCCAGCCGAGTCGCCGACAACCTGTATTGGCTGGGTCGCTACGTCGAACGGGCTGAAGGACTGACTCGTCTGTTGCGCGGTGTCCTCGTGCGGCTGACGGAAACGTCGGGACTGGCCGAAGCTCCCGAGTTGCCGACGCTGTTGCGCGCGGTCACGTTCATGAGCGACTGCTTCCCCGGTTTCGTCGGCGACGGAGCCGAGTTACATCTGCCAGCACCGGAGGACGAATTGTTGGCGGTGATCCACGATCTTCAACGCCCCGGTAGCTTGGCCTCGACCGTCAACATGCTCTGGCAACTGGCGGCGACCGTGCGCGACCGCATCTCGAATGACATGTGGCGCGTGCTCGGCGATCTGTCGTCGTTGCGCGGCGATCAGCGGTTTGCTCAGACTAGCCCGACGCGCGAGCGAGGGGTGGCGACAGTAACAGTCACGGAAAATCACTCGCTGGCGCGTCGTGCTGGTGTGACCACTCTGAGCGATGAACTCGACTTGCTGGACCGAGTCGTCATCACTCTGGCGGCGTTCGGCGGACTCACGGTCGAAAGCATGACTCGCAGTGCCGGCTGGCGGTTTCTCGACATGGGCCGCAAGCTGGAGCGAGCGATGCACACAATCAAATTGCTCCGCAGCACGCTCTGCAGCGTCAGCCATCCCGAAGGCCCGCTGTTGGAGGCGGTGCTGCAAATCGCCGACAGCTCGATGACCTATCGCCGCCGTTATCAAGGCAGCGTGCAGACCGCCGCCGTCTTGGACTTGCTGCTGGCTGACGAATCCAATCCGCGCTCGCTGGTGTTTCAGTTCGCGGCACTGGCCGATGACGTCGAGTTCCTGCCTCGCGACACCAGCTCGCAAACACGCCGCAGTCCCGAACAACGGCTGATGCTTTCATCGCTCACGGAACTTCGCTTGGCCGATGCCGAACGACTCGCTCAGCCCGACGAGTCCGGTGAACGACCACTTCTGAAGGAACTGTTCGACCGGCTGAGCGCGAACTTACCTGCGTTGTCCGATGCGTTGACGCAAGCGTATCTCAGCCATCTGCAAACCTCGCGACATTTGGGAACCAACAATGCCTGATCCCGTCATCGACGAGATTCGCGAAATTCGCCGCCGCATCTCAGCTGAGTGCGATCACGACCCAGCCGGTCATTAAATCGTAGACCGGTCACTCCGTGACCGGAATTCGGGTCACGGAGTGACCCGTCTACAATTCACAAGGCCAAACAACAAACGCAGACTTCTTCTCCACGCGGCTCAAATTGAGGCGATGCCCCAATCAGCCGCATTCTTGCCCGCGTTGAGAATAACGGTGCATCATCACTTCGCACCGCAACCGCCGCCGCTGCAGCCGCAGGAGGCGACCGGGGCCGCGACTTCCAAAACTGAATTGAAGAGCACGTTGAACTCGCGGCCTTGGCCGAGTTCCGAGGCCAGCACACCCAAGTCGTCGGTGGGCGTGCCGAGGAAGTACAGCACGAGTGTCTTCTCGTTGAAGAGCAATTCCCCATCGACCACATCGACGGCGACGCCGCGAGCCGCGATGCGACGCGAGGACTCGGCCAGCAACTCTTGGACGAGGGCTTGTTGCCGAGCGTCACGCTGGCGACGGACGTGCTCGAAGGCTTCCATCGAGGTGAGTTTCCGCAGTAACTCGCCGGTCGGCCGGATGATTTTATCGACGTCGTTGCGCGGCGGATCAGTCGCCAACGAGGAGAGCGCTTCGCCGACTTCGATTCCGCGAGGGGTCTCGATCAGCAGCTTCTCGCCGTGTCGACATTCGAGCGGCTCCTCCGAGCGATATCGAAAGTAACCGGTCCAAGCCATCGCGCCGTAGCGAACCAGACAGCGCGAGGCGTCTCGCCAATCAACTGCTTGATCGACGTCGTTCGACGGATCGTTCGAGTCGGCGGCGACGGCATGTTGGTGGATGACTTCCGGCTCGCTAGAGAGCGTGATCCACAATTCGCCGTCGCGGACTTCGAGGGCGTGCGTTCCGACTCGAAAGCCGGGGCGGCCGATCGCCTCGCCGGTGCGCAGGTCGAATTGCCAGTGATGCCACCCGCAGGTGACGATCGACTCGCCGCACTTGCCGGACGCCAGTGAGGCTCCGCTGTGCGGGCAATGGTTGTCGATCGCGAACCAGTTCGATTCGCGCCGAAACACGCTGATCTCGCGGCCTTCGACGAAGAAGACTTGCGACGTGCCGACGCGGATGTCGTCGGCAGGTCCAAGCGAGAGTTGTTCTGTGTTCTCGGTCAGCATGTTGGTCTCTATGACGCGACCGGAACCAGCGGTTCGGTTCGGACAAACGTGTCATCAGGTGAGATGCCATCCGGCAACCAGACTCGCCACACGCGGCGATGATCGTCAACATTCATGACCACATCCGCCTCGCACGGCGAGAGTGACATTGGTTGTCGCAACGTGATCCCGTCTGGGCCGATTTCGCTCAGCGAGTACTCTTCACCCGCCACGACCAAGTGCAATCGGACTTCCGCCGAATAGCCGAATTGGGAACTAGGACGAGACATGAATGACTCCGTCGTGGACCGAGCGACCGCGTATGGCGACGCGCATCAGATCGGGATCGGACATAAATTGGGGTTCGGTTGGGATGGTACTGTGTTCGCAACAGACCGCCAATCCGCGATCAAAGTCTGTCACCACGAACGGCTGTTTCAACGCGAACGCGACGTCTATTTGCGATTGCAGTCTCGGCAGGTCACGAAGATTTTGGAATTCAAGGTTCCACGATTGATCGGCTTTGACAACAACCTCTGGGTCGTTGAGATGACGATCGTCTCGCCGCCGTTCGTGTTGGATTTCGCCGGAGCCTATTTGGATCAGAAGCCGGATTATCCGCCCGAAGTGTTGGCCGATTGGATGGAAGAGAAGGCGGAACAGTTCGGCGAGCGTTGGCAGAAAGTCCAAGCGATCATGTGGGCGTTTTCCAAGCTCGGCGTGTATTTGGCCGACGTGAAACCAGGTAACATCGAGTTCGGCGACGACTTCGTTTAACCGCAACGCCATCGGC
>JAYVQJ010000858.1:0-5154 GCA_043777235.1 Planctomycetia bacterium | reverse complement strand
TGTAGCCCGACCCCTTGTGGGTCGGAGGACTCAATGATTCTGCTGAATTGCCACGAAGTCAAAATCCTCCGACCCACAAGGGGTCGGACTACAGACTTTGCAGATTCACAAATTAGCCAGCCCTGCAGCCTCAAGGGCTGGGCCAAAAAGTCTTAACGGCTGCCCGAAAAGCAGCGGCGAAGCAGCAAATCGACGGTCGAAATCGCTGCGATCAACGCCGTTCCCCAGCCAATTGTCACGTTGGCCTCGTGGTCGCCGAAGGTTCCCGAGAGCAACATCGCAGCCAAACCGAAGGCGGCCAATGTCATGAATGTCTGCTTCGGCTGGCTGGGTTGAGCCGGCTGCTCAAACTTCGCGGGCGAGTGCGCGGGACCAACCCAAGGTGCCGATGCCAGCGGAGCCACAGCGGCAAGATTTGCAGATGCGGACTCGGTCCCCGTCGCTGCGGATGGGGTGACGTCCTCAGCGCGAGACGAATCCTCTTGGACACGGCGGTTCAATTCGTCTCGGAGGCGAGCCAGTTCCCGTTCCTCGAGGCGAAGCTGATCTTCCCACTCGTTCAATCGGGCTTGATCGCGCATCAATTCTTGGGCCAGAGAGCGACAGCCCTCGCGTTCTTCAACCACTGATTGTCGCTGCGATTCGAGCTCCGCAGACTTCGCTTGGACTTCTTCACGCTGCTCACTCCATTTCTGTTTTTGCTCCTGCCATTGCTCCTGCTCAGCGGCGAGGTTTTTCCGGTCTTGATCGACTTGCTCGCGAACGCGGTCGAGTTCGTCTCGTTCCGATTTCAGCAACTCCAAGACTTGTTCGTATTCCGGACGAACGGCGGCCGGTACAGCGTCGGGCGCGACAACGATGGGCGTCTGCGGGAATTGCTCGGCCGAATCTCCGGTGTCCGTGTGAGACGCTGCCTCACGGTCGGTTGGATGGGATGGCTCGTATTGCGAGCGGAGTTGCTCACTCAATTCGGCTTCCCGTTCTTGCAACGCGAAGACCTGATTTTGAAGTTCGCCCAGCAATCTTGAGATGTGCTGGGGCACTTGTTCAAGCGTATGGGAATCCAGCCCGTCGGTGGATTCCCGGAGCAATTCGCTCAACAGGTCGTGAGCCGATTCGTCACCGATTCCAGATGGAGCCGTGTTTGTGTCACGCTTCGACCCGTCGATCGCTCGCTTCAGTCGCAAAACGTCTTCGACTTTGTTGGTGTCATCTGAATCGCGTTCGACCAGTTTCGCGTACAACAATTCGTCGGCCGAAGCGGTTCGCACCTGAAAATCAAATGGCCCGACGGCGATGCGGTCTCCGGGAACTAATTCGCTCGGTTCCTTGACGAGCCGATCATTCAGCCAAGTCGTCTCCGGCACCCAGTCGGTCAAGAAGGTTTGTCGGCCAGAGACCAGGATCGAGCAGTGCTCCGGGCGGACGAGAGTCGATTTCGTCAGCCGCACCGCACAGCCTTCGGCGGAGCCGATCACGCACCGCAAGCCAGGCGCGAGTAGTACCGGCTCGACATCCAGATGCCCCTGCAACGGTTGCAGGACCAACAAGTCTCGCGGTAATCGGAGCGACAGTGGTTCAATGGCAGCAGTCAAAGTAGACGACCCAAAATGAGCATCGTTCGATGCCGCAGGCGTCGATAAGTCGGACGCAGAGAGCATTCGCCGAAAACGGACTGTAGGCATCTAGCTCGAAATGAGAGCCTCGGCAAAGCGGTCAATCACGAGCGAGGCCAAGAAGCGTCCGGTCGTAACGGTCGCGCAAGTTTTTTGGCCAAAAGCCGGTCTTCCAGCGTTTCGCGAAATACGGCTACAACCCCGCCCCGCTGCGGAGCCTCGTGAACAGCGTTTCTGAATGGCAGGAGGCCGATCGCTCCGCAATATCGCGATTACTGATTGAGGTCCAAGCATGTCCCAAGGATGGTGGAACGCATTGTGGATCGTCATGGTGTGCTCAAGTTTGGCCTGCTCGAAGCCTGAGACACCCGCACAAAACACAGCCGATGAGGGCAAACCCTCGAGTGGTCTCAAGCTGAGTCCGCCGGAACCGGCGGATGCCGACGAGGAATCCGGTACGGTTCGGATCTCCGACAAGCCGGGCAAGGCACGGTCCTCAACGGCTTTTGATGACACGAATCCGTTCAACGACGCCGCGAAAAAATCGCCCGTCGATATGGGGGCCTCGCGAAAGTCGCTGGCTGGCCGCTGGATTTTGGTGCTGACCCGTCCCGTCCAAGATGGCAGCTTCATTGATTTTCACACCGGCATCGTGGTCGTCTCCGCCAGCAAGAGTGCCGATGCGAACGGCGGCCTGACGGCGAAGTGGACCGCTCCGACGGAAGTGTTGCCTCCCTCGAAGTTGGTCTCGTCCGAGATCACTAACAAACAGATTCATCTGACGTTCGACATCGACGGCGGCTCGAAAGTGGATTTCCACGGCACGCTGAATGACGGAGTCGTGTACGGCAACGCCGTGTTTGGCAATTGCTTGCCCGCTCGATTGCTACCAACACAAGAAGTTTCGCTTGATGAATTCAATGTGGCTCCCGAACCGACCGATTACCGCGCACTCAGCCAAGCGTTCAACCAAAAAGATCCGAAGGCCGCGTTGAAGGCGCTCGACAAGTTCGTCACGGATCGCCCGCAAAGTCCACTGGCGATGATGGCCTGGGAAACGCGAATCATGATCTCCGCGTTCCAAGATGTCGCGCCGGACGACATCGAGCAACTTGTTGCCGACTACGAACATGCCGTGACGATGTGGGGACCGCGCATCCAACAAGCTCTCAAGGGGAACATCGCCCTCGTTCTGTCTGCGGCCAAATACTCCCCGGACTTCTCGTTGAAGTACATCGCGTCCGCGGACAAGGCCATCACGGATGAAACGCTGAAGGATCTCAAGGACCAACTCAAGAATGCTCGGGAAACGATCCTCACCGTGCAAGCGTTGACGTACGTCGAATCGAACAACGCCGATCGCGCGGAGAAAGCCTTCAACTTCCTCTCGAAGTTGCGCAGCAAGAACCCTTTCGATCCGATCGTGCTGTACGGTCTGGCTCGCTATCAAGAAAACGCCAAGAAAATCGACGACGCGATCGCGCTGTACGCCGAGATCGCGAGCCTGCCGATGCTCGAAGGTGCTCTGCAAAACAGTTGGTCGCAGAAGCCCGGAGCGGAGAAGCGAGATCTGCCTAGCGCAACGCTCGCCAAACTTTGGGAAGCTAAGCACGGCACGACCGACGGCCTCGACGAATTCAAAGACAAGACGTATCGCCAGCGAGTCCTCGCGTTCGCCGAGCAACCCACTGGCGAAGCTCCTGTTGGGAACAAGCTCGTTTTGTGCGAACTCTTTACCGGCGCGGGCTGTCCGCCCTGCGTTGGAGCCGACATTGCCACCGGAGCTCTCGAAGTCACGTACCCGAAGACACAGGTGATCGTCCTGCGATATCACCAACACATCCCCGCCCCGGACCCGCTGACGAACTCCGACAGTGAAGATCGTTTCTCGAATTACTACCGTCTGCAAAGCACGCCGACCGTGCTGCTCAACGGTGCTCCGGTCAACAATGTCGGTGGTTATCTGCCGAACTCTCCGGATATCTATCGCGGCTTGAAGAGTCTGATCAACCAACAGTTGGAGTCCAAAGCGACTCTGCAAGTCGGAGTCAACGCGCGCGTTGTCGACGGCACGCTGCAACTCGTCGCCAACGTCACGGGGCTCGACAAACTCGGTGACGAAGCAAAAGACGTGCGTCTCCGAGTCGTCATTGCCGAGGACGAAGTTCACTTCCTCGCTCGCAACGGAGTCCGCAGCCACGAAATGATCGTCCGCCGCATGATTGGTGGCCCCGACGGAATCGAACCGAAAGACGGCAAGCTCACGATCAAAGAGTCGATCTCGCTCGCCGAGCTGAAGTCATCGCTCAACAATTACTTGACCAAGTACGAAGAGAGCGAAACAACCGACTTCCCCTCGAAGCCGCTCGACCTGAAACGATTGCACGTCGTGGCGTTCGTCCAAAACGACGAGTCTCACGAGATACTGCAAACCAACGCGATCGCCGTGTCGGCAGTCACCACGACGGCTTCGAACACGATCACTCCGGCCAGCGGCAAAGCTCCCGCGAAGAAGGCACAGCCGGCGGACTAAATTCGATCGCCGAGCGGCTTAGGATTAGAGACACAATCACCGCTCGATTTGGGCTCTCCGCCGTTCGTGTTGATTCTTGTGGCAAATTAGCCGCAGGGCGCTAGCCCCGGTTCGATTTCACCTAACCGTGGGCTAGCGCCCTGCGGCGAATTTCACGACCCGAATTCTTGGCTGTGACAGGGCACCTGCCTGCGAGCGTGAGTCTTGAGGTTGTGCTTCGACGATCTCGTTCGTGGGGCGCGGTCTGGCCACCTGACGTCGTCGCGCACTCCGACGCTTGCGAACAGAACGCCGTCGCTGCAATCTGTTGCGGTCTCGGTGTCTCTCACTTTGCGAGGAGATTGAATGATGAACGCAGTTCGTGGTGTGTCTCGGCGTGCGTGGATGAGTTCGGTGGCAGTAGCGTCATTGGCCGGCAGCGCGATTGCGCAGGACAAAAAAGACGACAAACCGTCCAAGCCGAGTCGGGAAGAGTTGGAAAAAGCGTTCTCCGAAAAGATGGCGGGATCGGTGCTCGTTGGGCATTACTCCGTGATTGGCAAAGAGGCAAAGCCAGCCAACCCAGAGCGGTATGAGTTGAAGAAGGTCTCGAAGTTCGCCGATGACTTGTGGGTCTTTGAAGCACGCATCAAGTACGGCCAGACAGACGTCACCCTGCCGCTGACGCTGCGGATGATCTGGGCGGATGACACGCCGATGATTTCGCTGACGAATATGACTCTGCCGGGATTGGGAGCCGCATTCGGCGCTCGCGTGATTTTCGACGGCGATCTCTACGCCGGCACTTGGCATCACGGCAAAGTCGGCGGCCACCTCTGGGGAACGATCGAGAAAGCCGAAGCCGCCAAGGACGAGAAGAGCAAGTAATCGCTTGGCACGACGCGATGAACGGCTGCGAAACTTTTGGGTTCTTCAAGGAAGTTAGTGGCTGGTCTCCGGGTTGAGTTGGAGCTTTCCGCAGAAGAAGAGAATTCGGGTGCGATAGTTTTGGAAGTTACGGAAGCC
>JAYVQJ010000857.1:0-5156 GCA_043777235.1 Planctomycetia bacterium | reverse complement strand
ACTCTCGTGTAAACTTCCGTCGCTGACGCATCGAATCCTCTCCTCGTCTTGCACTCTACGCGCTTTACTACGCGCCCGCAAAACGGGGGGAAGTCCACGAAACCGCATCGAACGATCGGCTGATGCAAGCCGAGCGACTGGCCGCGATCGGCCGAGTCGCGGGCGGGGTCGCTCACGAGTTGCGGAATCCGCTCAATGTGATGCGCACCTCGGTCTATTTTCTGCGGAACGCCAGCAATCCCGCGCCGGAAAAAAATTGCCGAACACCTGCAACGTATCGAACGGCAAGTCACTGCCTCGGACTCGGTCATTTCGGCGTTGTCCGAGTTCGCGAAGTTGCCGTCGCCCAACCTGCAACCGACGGCAATCCTTGACTGCCTCAAGAAATCGGTGCCGAGCGACTCGTGGCCGGAGAACATCGAACTCGTATGGGACATCCCGGCCGATCTGCCGCGCGCGCTGGCCGATGAAAAGCAACTACTCATTGTCTTTGGAAATTTGATCCGCAACGGCTGCGATGCAATGCTCGGCGGCGGACGTTTGACGCTCTCGGCACGGCACCTGCAAGAGAGCCTCGAAGTTGCGGTGACCGATACCGGCTGCGGAATCAAGGCGGAAGACCTGCCTCGTATCCGTGAACCGTTTCGCTCGACCAAAGCTCGCGGCATCGGATTGGGTTTGGCGCTTTCGCAGGCCATTCTCGAAAAGAACTGCGGCACGCTGAACGTCGTCAGCGATGTCGGTCACGGCAGCACCTTCACGGTGGTCCTGATGGCGGAAGGCCAATGACGGCTGGCAGCGGTGCGCGATCGGCCAGCTCACGAGCGCGAGCCGAGATCGCGTTGGTCTCGCGCGAGGAAGCGAGGTATTCGGCATCCTTCCAATCGCGGATGTATGACATCGCCGTCAACCCGCCCCATGAACCGACGCCGATCAGCACGACGACGATCCGTAGGACGGTACTCCAGCGCGGCGAGCACTTGCGGTCGATCAACGGGAACGACACGAAGAAGCTCAAGAGCGCCGCTGGAATCAGCATCGTGGCCACGAATTCCCTGTCGCCGGTGAAGTACCGACGCAGCTCGAACAAGCTACGGAAGTACCACTCTGGCCGTGGCGTCTGCGGCAACGTCGGATCGGCCGGTGCGTCGAGCTGAACTTCGTCGTGAAAACGACGTTCGCCGCAGACCCGGTCTTCGTGACCGTCGCGAAGCCGTAGCAGAGATTGCCACACGAACAATTGCCCGGCCACGGTTGGCTAATGTTTCCAAAGTAGGGTGGATCGAGTCATCGAGACCCACCGAGTAGCTTCGGTGCAGCCCCGATCGCGAACGGATCGAGCAGAACCTGGCCGCCCGCCGCCACGACACCCAGCGACAGGAAATGCCGACGCGAAAGGATCGTCATGAGAGGTATCTCTTCTTTGAGATGTGACGAACGACCAAGTTGAGCGACTGTTTTGCTTTGCCTTCCTTGTGCCTTAGCCGAGACGCAACGTGCCGCCGCGCCCCTCGAATCTGACCGCTATCAAAGACTGCACAACCAGCGAGTGACGGCCGCGAGTTGGTTGTCGTCCGTCAGATTCGCGGCGTTGTCCAAGTCACCTTTCTTGAGCATCGTCCAAATCTCTGTCGCCATTTTCGTGGCGATGGCGGCACCAACGAAAAACATCTTAGGCTGGGCGTCGTGCTTCGCAAACGCGGACTTGTTTCGCACAAGAGCGGTTCGGGCGATCCTCCAGCGCTCGTCGGCTCCGGTTGGGCGGATGGCTCCATTCATCACGCCCGCAGCCAAACACTCCCTTGCGCAATTTTGTGGCTCATCCGGCAAGTTCTTCGGCTCGCAACCAAACAAACACAGATCAATGTGGCGACCAGAGCATTCGATCTCATGGTTGTAGATCAGCGTTCTGGGCCTGCCATGATTCACCCACGACAGCCCGCCGACGGATAGTTCAACATCACAATCGTATTTCGGCATCGTCCCCCATCGGTGGGTCAAATTGTTAAGCCAGCAATACTTCTTGCCTTCAATTCGTAGATTGGAAATCACTCGTCGTGAGATCAACTGGACGGCCAACCGTTGCGAAGCGCCTCTCATTTGGCGGTCCAATTCAACTTCGCAAGCCTCGTGGAATCTTTCAACGACGATTCGTTTCCAATCATTTCTTTTGCGAAACGTCTCGTTCAAGAACCGATGCATTCTTGCCTCAGATTCCGATGTCGAGATGGACTTGTTGTTAATCCCTGCTGCGAGCCTCAGCGCGTTGGATGGCGGGAAGTCGTGCAACAGACAACTCGGCGATTTCGCCCGTCCGACATCGTATTTCAAACAGGCGACACGCTGGGCGAGTGGTTTCCACCGTCGTTGTCGTTCGACCGCCAAACCGGATCGCATTCCGCGCCGGCCCGCATCAGTCGTGACGAGTTCAGCCGGAGAGGCGACATTGAAATCAAGAAATGTTCCCATTTTGACTCCGTCGCGGCGCAGAGGGAACCCGGATATCCACGACAACTGATTTCCCCCTCTGACCGAAATCGTGTTGGCGTGAGCTTGTCATCGTCACCTGCTGACTGTTGGGTCGAATCACGAAGCTGCGAGACTTGATTCGAGGTTTGATGCGTTGTGCTCAAACAGTGGTGACAGAATGTGCGAATCGATCCAGCGGATGACGGGCACGCAGACCGCATCGCCGAATCCGTAGAGGTTCTGGGTGTTATTCGCCACCAGAGGAAAGTCGCCGACTCCTTGCAGTCGAGCGTATTCGCGTGCGGACATCCAACGCATTTTGAGTTTCCCTTGTTCAACGACAATCACGATTTGTTTCGCACTGCCACCTTTCGGAGTCCGCAGGCATCCGGCCATTCCATCCATCCGAACTTCCGCTCGCGTTTTGCCGTCGCGTTTTCGACGGAAGATCGTCCCCACTTGCGTCCCGCCTTCTGCAATCAGGGTATCAACGAGTTCCCGATGCCGAGGGTTCATCATGTCGTGATGTTTTTCGACGGCGGCAGCATCCCACCAATCTTGATCGTCACCTCGATCAATGAAGTCCGCGAGGTTGTGACGCTCTGTTGACGGTGCGGGGACGTCAAAGGCCGCCCATCCCGTTGGCAATTCGATGGACTCCATGAGCTTTACCAGCCTCGCTGGTCGCAGAGACTCGTCTGCTTTCTCGATCACTTGTCTCCATCGGCTTCCCAGCCATGCGGACGCTGAGTCGCGATGGAGAAACGGCGCTTCGATGCTCTCATCCACTCCGATCACAAAGACACGCGGCCGACTTTGCGGAAGAAAGAACTTCGCATCCAGCACGAACACATCAACCCAGTAGCCAAGCTCTGCCAGAGATCGGATCGCCGTCTCGAAGTCCGATCCGCCTTTGGATGTCAAAAAGCCGGTCACGTTTTCGAGCATCACCACGCGGGGCCGCCGATCTGCGAGAGCCTCCAAAACGCGAACGAAGGCGAAGAAGGTTGAAGAATGTTCGCCAGAGAACCCGCGCCAATGCCCAGCCAGCGACATATCGATGCAGGGAAAAGAGGCCGTCGCAAAAAACGGCCGCTCGTCGATTCGAGCGACGACTTCAGCGGTTTGCCAGATATCGCCAAGATGAAAATGGTCGTCCCGTCCGAACTGGAGTTCGTACAGCTCGCGTTTCTTGGGGTTGATGTCGTTCGCGTACTGACAGTGCCACCCAGAGTCGGACAGTCCCTCGCGCACGAGGCCGATACCGGCGAAGAATTCGCAAAACGACTTTTCGGTCACTGAGCCAAGCGTGTCCGTTGCGTGAGTGGCTCGAAAGGCGACCGACATTTCAAACTCCATTCCGAAAACCTGCGACAGGGTCCGGGACTTTAAGTCCGTGGACGCATTGTCGTCCAGCAACACAATGCCGCCACTATGTCCGACTGCAATATCAAGACGTTCTTCGGAAACCGCATCCGTCAATTCCGCAAGGATCGTGGCTGGAGCCAAGAAGATTTTGCGTTCCGCGTGGATCTCGACCGCAGTTACGTCGGTGGTGTCGAACGGGGCGAACGAAACATCAGCCTTGAGAACATTGAACTGATTCGAGCCACTCTTCAAGTCAGCCTGTCGGAATTGTTCAAAGGGTGGCCGCAAGACAACAACGCGACTCGGCGAAGACAACTCCCGAAGAAGGAGAACCGTTGATGACTCAACCGGTTCTCGCCTTCATCGAGCAACAAATCTCGGATGCCGAGTCCGAACTAGCCAGCTACCGTCCGAACGAGATGAATTGGCCAGAGCGAGCACGGTCCTCGGCAGCCAGGTTGATCCCCTTGCTTGAGAACATCGCTCCCGAAATGAGAAACTATGTCGAGGGCGTTTTGAATGCGCCCCTCAATCTGCGAAAGCTTTGGAAGCAAGCTCGCCCGCAGTCGAAATTACCGGAGAAAGTGAAACGCGAATTCGACCGTCAATTGGAGTTGGATGACGTGCTCAGAGAGTCGATGACTGGTGAAACGATCAGCAAGGTCGTGACAAGCTACCTGACAAACCAATGCCCTGATTTTCAAAGCAACGGACGCAGCGATTACCCGGACCTCTACCTTCGATTGGCAGACTATTCCGGGCTGTCCGTGTTTCGGAGGCATCGTGGTGGAGACGAGGAATTCGGTGCGGCTCTGAAAGGTTCCGACCGCCGGCCGGTTCGAGTTCCCGATGGATTGGAGATCAAAACCTGCCGCGATCAAATCCGAGTCGATTGCCATCATCCTCACGCCGGACTGCACTTGGTCGTCTTGTTCTCTGAAGAGTCACGCCACTTCACAGTGACAGATATTTGCGTCGCCTTCTTAAAGTCGTCCGACTACCGAGAAGCTGCGCGAAACACGACGGCAACGACGGTGAAATACTCATTCAACCGCGACCGTTTTATCAGCCTATTACGCGTCACCTCACCGTAGGAAACGCCTATCGGTCTCAATGAGCGAAGACGCGGTCGATTTGGAACTTCACGTTCGTCGCGGAGACGGTTCAACTGGCCGTACCGGTGAACAGCGGCGCGATGAGTTCGCCTTCGCTGGCGTGACTGGGGCGGTTGACTCGGTCTTTGATGATGGCGCGGGGGTCGATGCCGAGGGATTGAAAAATCGTGGCTCCGAGATCGGAGGGGTAGTACGGGTTCGAGG
>JAYVQJ010000856.1:0-5162 GCA_043777235.1 Planctomycetia bacterium | reverse complement strand
TTCGGTGCTGAATTCGTCGCCGTTCATCGACCGGCCGAACTTCACGGCCTTTGCTGACGAAGATTTGGCGCATTTGTTCGATCAGTACGATCAAAGATTTCTTCAGGGAATGTGCCGACGAACGCTGGAGGCGATGGGCAGTCCGCTCGACTTTCGCGTGTCGCCCAGGATGACTCGCGCGGGAGGCAAGACGACTCGGATCGTACCGCGAGTTGCTCGCGGCCTGTCGCCGGTGCCACGGTTCGAGATTGCAGTCTCGTCGACATTGCTGTTTCAAACGTTCGCCGACATCGAGCGGCCGATCAAAGTCACCGGTGTGCTGTGTCACAATCGGCTCGAAGCCTTGCAGCGCATCTTCGAGCACGAATTGATTCACCTCGTCGAGATGCTGCTGTGGCAAGCGTCGTGCTGCGGTGCTCCGAGGTTCAAAGGGATTGCCAGCCGATTCTTCGGCCACAAAGAATCGAACCATCAGCTCATCACGCCAGACGAACGTGCTCGCGAGAAATTCGGCATCCGCGCCGGTGATCGCGTGAAGTTCGAGATGGACGGCCTGCCGTACACCGGCGTCGTCAACCGTGTCACGAAGCGAGCGACGATCCTCGTCGAAGACTCGCGCGGCCCGCGTTATTCGGACGGCAAACGGTACGCGAAGTTCTACATCCCCGTGGGAATGCTCGAACGCTGTGCGTAGTTCATCGCTGCTGCCACCCAACAGCATTTTCGGCACGGCTGGCGAATGTTTCAAACTGTGAAGGGTGCGCCGCTATGTAACCCGCAGCGTGAGCGAGGGAATGTCCCGGAACTCCCTCGCTCACGCTGCGGGTTACATGTCTAAGCCCGGACAATTAGCCAGCCGTGGCATTTCCGGCCGATAGCCGTGAGCCGAAGGCCGATAGCCGTTATCGTTTCCTTCGGGGAAAAACTGATGTCGGCCAACGGCTCTCGGCTGACGGCCATCGGCTGGATCAGGGCGGCTTCTTTCGATGCTGCATCTCGCGAGGCTCAAACGCATGATTCGTCGAAGTCGCATTGCCTGCTGCTCGGTTCTCTGGCTGGCGACGTTCGCGTTGCCGGCGTTCAGCGACGAACCGACGGAATACGAGATCACCGATGCCGATCGCGAGCATTGGTCGTTTCGGCCGGTGGCTCGGTCAGCGGTGCCGACGGTGAAGAATCGAGACTGGGTGCGGACGCCGGTTGATGCTTTCATCCTGACGAAACTCGAACAAGCGGACTGGCAACCGAATCGTCCGGCGGAGCGTCGCGATCTTTTGCGGCGCGTGACACTCGATCTGACCGGCCTGCCGCCGACGATTGAGGAGCAGGATCAATTCCTCGCGGATGAATCGTCCACGGCGTTCGAGCGGCTGATCGACGACTTGCTCAGCCGGCCGAGCTACGGCGAGCGCTGGGGGCGGCATTGGCTGGACCTCGTGCGCTATGCCGAGACGAACGGCTACGAACGAGACGCCGCCAAGCCGAGCGTGTGGCGCTATCGCGATTATGTGATCGACGCCTTCAACGCCGACAAGCCGTATGACCGATTCCTCGTCGAGCAATTTTCCGGTGACGAGTTGCCTGACGCCTCGACGGAGACGGTCATCGCAACCGGCTTTCATCGGCTCGGCCCGTTTGACGACGAGCCGGCGGACTTCGAACAAGATCGCTACGACCAGCTCGACGACATCATTCGCACGACGTCGCAAGCGTTCCTCGGCATCACGCTGGGATGTGCTCGCTGCCACAACCACAAGTTCGATCCGCTAACCGCTCACGACTATTACCGCATGGCCGCGGTGCTCAATCCGCTCAAGCGTCCGCTGAATGGTCGCACGGAACTTGATCTGCCGGCGGGGACGATCGCACAACGTGCCGCACTGATGGAACGAGATCGCCGCATCGACGAACTGCGAAGGCGTATCGCCGAGGTCCGCGATTCGATCCGCACCGAGTTTCTCGCGTCGGGCAAGAGTGCGCTGCCGGCTGACGCGATCGCGGTGTTCGATGTCGCTCCGGACAAACGGACGCCGCCGCAAAAGGAACTCGCGGCGAAGCACGCGCCGCAGCTTGAGTCGGAATTGCTCGCCGCACTGCCGGCCGACAAAAAGCAGCGAGTCGCGGAACTCGATCAACAAATCGTCGCGCTGCGCGAAGCGACTCCCGATTTGCCGCGCGGCTACTTCATGACCGAATCGAGCGAGCCGCCGCCGAAGTCTTTCTTGCTGATTCGAGGCCAAGCTGCTGCTCGTAGCAGTGAAGTTCAACCGGCCGTGCCAGTCGTTCTGACGCGATTACCAGCGACGATTTCTAGCCCAGTCACCTCGCATGGCACGAGCGGCCGACGTCTGACGTTCGCTCGTTGGATGGCGAATGCCGAGAACCCGTTGACCGCGCGCGTCATCGTTAATCGCGTTTGGCAGTATCACTTCGGCGAAGGGCTTGTCCGCACGCCGAGTGATTTCGGAATCATCGGCGAACCGCCGACACATTCAGAATTGCTCGACTGGCTGGCGCATTGGTTCGTGCATGATGCGAACTGGTCGCTCAAGAAATTGCATCGACTGATCTTGTCGAGCAGCACGTATCAGATGAGCAAAGCCGATCATCCGGTTTACGGAGTCGAAGACCCGCGCAACGTGAAGTTCTGGCGGTTCTCGTATCGGCGGCTCGAAGTCGAAGCGATCCGCGATTCGATGCTGTCGGCCAGCGGTCAGCTTCGGCGGCAGATGGGTGGGCCGGGTGTGTACCTGGAAATCCCGCCGGAGGTGCTCGCCGGCAACAGCGATCCGAATGTCGTCTGGCCGAAGTTCGACGAGGCTGCATCGTCGCGTCGTACCGTCTATGCGTTCGTGAAGCGAGCGCTCGTCGTGCCGTTTCTGGAAGTGCTCGACGTCTGCGATACGACTCGTTCGACGGAGTTGCGCAACCGAACGATCATCGCGCCGCAAGCGTTGACGTTGTTCAACGGCGACTTCGCGAATCGGCAAGCTCGGCACTTGGCCGAGCGACTGAAACGTGAAGCGGGAGACGATTCGCGACGACAAATCGAACTGGCGTTTCGGCTGATGCTCGCGCGACCGGTCACGAGTACGGAACTCACAACGATGCAGAACTTCCTGACTGAGTCCGTCAGTCCGGACGAGCAGAAACTGGCTCTCGAACAACTTTGCCGCGTGATTCTCAACCTGAATGAGTTTGTTTACCCCAACTAATTTCGTCGGGCTGGCTAATTGTCCGGTCTCAGACATGTAACCCGCAGCGTGAGCGAGGGAGTTCTGTGACATTCCCTTGCTCACGCTGCGGGTTACATAGCGGCGTGTCCTTCGAGTTTGAAACATTAGCCAGCCCCAACTAATTTCGTCGGCAGGTTGAAAACCTGCCCTACAATTTGGCATCATCGCCCGCCCACAACTTTCCTGCCGAACGAGGTCTTCGCATGACATCCCGCCTTTTGCTGTGTGTTGCTGTTGCCGTCAGCCTGTTTGCCAACGAGGCATTCGCGCAGAACACGATCGACGAAATGTCGCTCGACCGCTGGAAGCTGCTGCGGGAGACCGAGCGGCATCAGATGAACGTCGCCGAGAAGTACTATCGCGAGCGGCAATACAAAATCGCGCTCGGCGAGTACGAGAAATTCTCGACGCTCTACGAAAAGAGCGAAGGGGCGTCATTCGCTCAGCTCAAGTGGGGGATCTGTCAGATTCATTTGAAGAAGATCAACACCGCGATCAGCGACGGCTTTCAGACGGTGATCGATTACTGGCCGGAGTCTCCCGAAGCGTCGATCGCGGCGTTCTACATCGGCCGCTGCCAAAAGGAGACCGGCGAGGTCAAGAAGGCGAAGAAGTCGCATCTGCTCGTCGTCAGCAAGTATCCCGAATCGCTGGCAGCGGTCTATTCGTTGTCGGATTTGCTCGACATCGCCGACGTCGAGACGGACGTCGAGGGCAAAGTCGCCACCTGGAAGAAGCTGGTCTACGAAATCAAACGGACTCCCGGCGATGCCAACAGTCTGTGCGTGCAGGCGTCGATTCAACTCGCGACGCATTACTTCTCGGTCGGGCAGCCGGTGGACGGCGTGGCCTCGATCGGCACGACCTACAAGGACGCTCAATTTCCGTATCACTTGTGGTACTACTGCCGCACACCGATCGGGCAGCTCGCCGCCGATCCAAAGACCAAAGAGAAAGCGGACAAGACCGCTGATGCCTGCGCGGCTGCGATTCGCGAGAAGATTCCGACCGACGTCAGCAAGGAAGAAGACAAGAAGATCGCTCGCGATTGGGCGTACTACGCGGCCGATGTCTTGGCGTACTCGCGCCGCGACGACAAAGTCATCGAAGCGTATCAGGCGATCCTCCGGTCGTACGGTCAAGACGACGCGACGCTGCAACGCTTCGGCGATTGGTACAAGACGATTCAGAAATACGAGGAGGCTCGGAAGCTTTACGGTCAGTTCGCGGTGCGGCCGGAAGGTCTCAGCCAAATCGCTTGGAGCTTCGTGCAGCAACAGAAGTACGACGATGCGGTCGCTCATTACCGCCAGGCTGCGGCGCTCGATAGCCAGAATCAGGCGAAGTGGAACGAAGCGATCGCAGTCGCTTATCGGCACGGCAGCCGGTGGAAGGAAGCGATCGACGCCTTTACCGAGAACTTGAAGATCGACGCCGCGAACACCGAGAAGTGGCTGTGGCTGATCGGTCACACACAACGCGAAGGGGGCATGTACAAGGAAGCGATCGGGACGTTCCGGCAATGCACCAACTTCCCGGAGAACACCAAGTGGATGGCGTGGTGTCATCGGCAACTCAAGGAATGGAACGAGTCGATCATCCTCTACAACCAAGTGACGTCGAGTGCTCCTGATGCTCCGTGGGCGCTGTTTCAAATCGCTCAGGTCCGCGAAGCCTCCGGTGACAAGGAAGCCGCGATCAAGGCGTATCAAACCGTCTGCAAGAAGTTCCCGAAGGACGGCCACGCGGCTCAAGCTCACGCGCACTTGCAAACGGTCTACAAGATCAACGTCACGCTCGGCGGCGCGGCGGAGGAATGATCGAACCGCGACTCTCAAGCGTCGCCTCGTCATCCGAGGGCGGCATGTTTTTTCAATGTAGGGTGGGTCGAGTCATCGAGACCCACCGAAATGATTGCCGATTCTG
>JAYVQJ010000855.1:0-5170 GCA_043777235.1 Planctomycetia bacterium | reverse complement strand
AGCGAGTTCGACGCACTTATCCAACTGCTGCAAGGCGTTCTTCGGATAGCCGAGAAAGCCGTAGTGATATCCCAGCAGGAACCGCAGCGCCGGGTCGTCGGCCTTTTGATCGCGAGCTTTCTCCAAGGTTCGAAGCTGAGCCGTGTAATCGCCGATCTTCGGATACAGCTCACGGTAGTGCTCGACGACCGCGCCCCACTTCTCGACAGGAAGCATCTGCATTCCGAGTTGCACGGCACCGGCCGCTTCGTCGTATTGGCCCGTTGCGAACAACGCTTGAGCCAGCAGCATCATGATTCCGCCATTCCCCGGTTCGTCAACAAGAGCGTGTCGCCAGTTGCGAGCCGCCGCGTCGTATTTGCCAGCGTGAAATTCTTGTTCGCCCAGCGTCGCGAAGTCGTCACCCAACGCGGTCTTGTCCTGATCTGCGGCTAGCGGTGACGGTGGCTGAGCATTCGGATCGACCACCGTTTGGTCAACGACAACCGGAACCGCGCCGCTGGAGTACGTCGTGACTCCCGTTGCTGGCAGGTAGTACGCGTTGTTGTACGTGCAGCTCGATTGATAACCAAAGCCCGGAGACGCATAGCCGTAACCGAACCCGCCGTAGGAACCGTAGCGATACCACGGTGACCAATACGACGAGTAGTAGTACGGCCAATTCGAGTAGCCGGGATATCCCCAATAGCTTCCAAACGGCGAGCCAATTCCCAGGAAGAACGACGTCTGTCGCGCCGGGTGGTTGTGCCAATTGTTGTTGCCGCCGTGATGAAAGCCGCTGATGTTGTGGCCGTTATTTCCGAAACCACCGACGCCATGATGCACTCCGGCATTCGTACCGTTTGACGAACCGAACGACGGGCGTGAGACCGAGTGGTTAATCGTCGAGCCGGTCACAGGCGTGTGATGGACAGCCGAGTGACTCACCGTCGAACTCGAAAGAGACGACGCGCCTGCAAAGTGCCGCTGTGTGAAGCCAGACGTTCCGCTGTGTGAGAGTCCGGTATGTGATAATCCGCCGTGTGACGCCGCACCGAGCGACGTTGCACCAAGCCCTGCCCCGCCGATCGTCGTGCGTCCCAAGCTCTGAGAGTGCGTCACCACACCAGATGAACGCCCAACCGAAGTTCCGATCGAGTGTGAACCGTAAGAAGGTGCTGCGGGACGGCTCGTCGCGCCGGAGATCGATCGCCCCATCGAGGACGATCCGCTCATCGACGGAGCGTGAAACGCGCCACCTCCGCTGTGAGTGACTCCGCCACCGATGCTTCCCGATCGAAAGCCGCTCGAAGGTGCCGCGCCGATGTGGCCGCCACTGATATGTCCGCCACCACCGCTAAAGTGCGAGGCACCGCCACCACTGAAGTGCGATCCGCCACCTCCACCGAAGTGGCCCCCTCCTCCGCCCATGTGACCTCCACCACCTCCGCCGTGGCCACCGCCTCCACCACCATGACCGCCACCACCACCGTGGCCGCCTGCGAGAATTGGCGTGACTGCGAGTCCACTCACCGCCACGAAGAACAAGAGCTTCTTGATCGTTGTCCGGAACATGGCTTGCCTCCCCTTAATTCGTCGGCATCGTCCGTGACAGTTCCGGCATCACTCCCTTGATGCGGGTTGAGGGTTCTCTGGAATTTCGCTCAGTTCAACAGCTACGCCGCACATGAGGACTGTAGCGACCGACTGCCGAACCGCGAGACTCCGACAACATGATGCGCACTCGCAGGACTTCTTGCTGGAACAACGGATGACAATGCCGACAGCTTGCCAAAGTCAGCAGCCAGACGACAGCGGCGTCCCCGCAGCACTCGCTTCCGTCATCGTTGGTCTCTCACGCCAAGAACGGCGGCCCTGCCAGGCTGACGAAAATGAAGTAACCCGCAGCGTCAGCGAGGGTCGATTCCTTTCGAGAATCAGCGAGCCATGCGTCCCTCGCTGACGCTGCGGGTTACTTTATCCAAACGTCTGTTATTTCTCGTTGAGATGTTGCCGGTATTCCGCCGCAAACGCTTCGTCATCTCGCAGTGAACGCTTCATTCCCGCCAGCTTTTCACGAATCCGATCGACCGTATCGAACACCGGCTTCGAGACTCGCCGAACAATCTGCTGCGGGCTGAACTCTTCGAGTTCTTTGACGGTGAAGACTCGCAGGAACTCAAAGATCTGCCGAGCGTGATAGTCGTCCTTGAAGAGCATGTAGAGCTTCTCCTACTGCGTCACCAACGGCCGACCGAGCAAGACGTCCGGCTCCTTCACAGCTTTGCGTGAGGCCAGCTTCTTGGTCGCGGCCGATTTCTTAGGAGCGGCCTTGCTTCCCTTCTTGGTCTTGGCGGAATTCACGGTCGCGACCGACTTCGCTTTCTTCGCAACCGCTTTCTTCTTGGCCATGAGAGCACCCTTCGCTTTCAAAAGGAACAATCCAGCCCCTTCTCCGATCGGACCATCCCCGCCATGATCTGCCTCGCCCGTTCAAGCGGCGATGTCTCCGCTCCCACTGTCGTTGCGGCACACCTCTCCGGCCCATTGATTGATTTTTCCATCACATCAACTCCTGCTGCCGCGAATGATCGAATTAGCCCGCATGCAGTGCTATCGCTGTTAGGCTGCACGCAGGCGAACACGTTATCCGACGCATCGAAAATCTCAACGCCATCGTTGACAAAACACTTTGTTCACGGCATTTTGCCACAACAGTCAGGTGTCGCTGCTCGCGTGATGTCCCCGAAATAGACCGCGTGCAGCTCAATTCACTGTTAGGCGGCGGGGAGGGAGACGCGATGGACGAAGCATCCTTGCAAGTAAACCTCGGCTCCGTCCAATCGCTTTGCGGCAAGCTGTCGTTCTCGTTCGTCGTCCGCAATAGCGGCGACGCACACCTCCAAATCTACGGTTCCGACCCAAGCGACGGTCGCAAGTCGGGCGTCCTGCTGACTCTGAACGAGAGCGAATACCAGAAGCTCAAAGCGTTGATCGAGAAGACCGATCAAACGATCGAGAAGCTACGAGCCGCCGGCCAGATGAATACAATGCTGGCGTCGTACAGGTAGGCCGAGCCGCCTAACCTCTATATGGCCCCCCCTCTGTCAACAGAGCGCACCGCGAACGCGGTGAGGAATTTGGGAAGTTTTGGTCCTCACGAATTTGAGTGACAGAACACTGAGTTGGTTGTGGATGCGGGTCGCTACGGGTTGGCTTCTGCAAACGGTGTCGTTGCGCAGCGGATGATTCCGGTGCGACGCACCAAACATCTATTGAGGGTTCGGCCGAAGTGATCTCGCGATCAAGGTGGGTGTCCGAAAAGGCCGGCGAGCCAAGGGGACGCTCGCGTCGCTCAGATGTTTCAGCCTTCGCGATCACGGCTTGTCCACAAGACGGGGCAAGCCGGAGGGACCGAATCCCGTTTATTACGTCCTTGGTCAAACCAAAGCCGGTCGTTACTTGTTTTGTGTCGTGATCGCGTTCCCCGACGGAAATGGCTACCCGTTTACGGCACGTCCAATGACCGACAATGAAAAACGCCGCTTTCGCGAATGGAAAAGCCGATGAGCACGAACCACCTTCCGAGAACCGATTCAATTCAGCAGCTTGCTCAGTTTTGGGACACACACGACGTCACAGACTTTGAAGACGAACTTGAAGAAGTCACTGAGTCGGTGTTTGGTCGCGATGAAACCGTATTGGTTCATCTCACACCGGAAGACGCGGTGGTCGTTAAAGAAATTGCGAAGGCGAAGGGTCTCAACGATGCGGAACTCATCCGCGAATGGGTGATTGAAAAGGTCCACAGTCTTTGAAAGTCTGTCGGCGAATTGAAAGCAGTCTGGCGTCTGAAAGGTCAAGGAACCGCAATTCACCGCATCGCCCAACCCGAGCGGCGAGCCGGGCGTTTTTTGTCTTCCAGCCGTCTTGGCCGCCGCCGGGTTACCTTGGTCGTTCGCCGCATCATTTCACCTCGACTCGGCGATCAAGTACCGCTTCACGAGCTCCTCGTTGAGCGTGATGCCCAGGCCGGGGCGGTCGGGGACTCGGATGAGGCCGTCTTTGTCGGCTTGGACTCGTTCGAGCGTCAGGTCGTTTCGCATCGGGACGTCTTCGACGCAGTCCTCGAAGATGAAGGCGTCGCGGCAGGTGCTCAGCCAGTGCAGGCTGGCGGCGACGGTGATCGGGCTGGTGTAGCAGTGATTGCAGAGCCGAGCTCCGATTTCTTCGACACGCTGGCGAATGTAGCTGGCGTCGGTGAAGCCATTGCGTGAGAGATCGACTTGATACACGTCGAGCGCGTGCTGATCGATCAGCGGGCGGAACGATTCACGGCCGCACTCCCCTTCCCCGGCAGCGATCGGCACCGGCGAACGGTCACGCAGCCAGCGATAGCCTTCGACGTCCGCCTGACGCAGCGGTTCTTCGAGCCACTCGATGTTGAAGTCGGCAAACTTGTGAGCGCGTCGCAGCGCGGTGCGAGCATCCCACACGCAACCGGCGTCGATCAGCAGCGTCCCTTTGTCGCCGAGTCCTTTGCGAGCACCGCGCACAAGGTCGATATCGACCGCCTCGGAGGTGCCCATCGGCTCCCACCCAAACTTGACGGCTTTGTAGCCCGCTTCGATCCAACGGCGTCCGATGTCGGCTGTTGCTTCTCCATCGCGGCCGAAGAGGATCGAGGCATACGCCGGAATCTCTTTGTGAAACGCACCGCCGAGCAGTCGATGAATCGGCTGGCCGAACGCTTTGCCCTTGAGATCCCACAACGCCATGTCGACGGCAGCCATCGCCGAGACAGTGACGCTGGTGCGGCCGAAGTACATCGTGCGGCGATTCATCTTCTGCCACAGACGATCCGCTTCGAGTGGATTCTCGCCGATCAAAATCTGCCGCAGTCCGCAGGCGATGTTGTGGCTGAACGGCGCGTCGATGATCGCCTTCACGACTTCCGGTGACGAATCCGCCTCGCCGATTCCTTCGAGTCCGTCGTCGGTGCGGACTCGCACCAGCACGACGTCCTGACAACTGGCCGTCTTCGCGACGACCGACTCACAACGCAGAACTTGGCAGACAATCTCGGTGATCTTCATGAGGTTCCTTTGTGGCTTTCAAATTCAACTCAAACAACTCAACTGGAGAGCCGGGCGTGTCAGCCCAATGACATTTATTTTACGACATCAGCCGG
>JAYVQJ010000854.1:0-5176 GCA_043777235.1 Planctomycetia bacterium | reverse complement strand
CCACGAATTTCCGACGGTGCGTCCGGCTTCATGTCGTACATGTCGAGATGACCAGGCCCGCCATCCAGCCAGATCAGAATTGCCGAAGTGTCCTTCTTGGCTCGCGACTCGGCCGATTGAGCTTTCGCTCGCATGACATCCGCAAGCCCCGCGCTCGCCATGCCGGCGACGCCAAGTTGCACAAAACTGCGACGAGTCAAACCATCGCAATACGGGGACGGAGCAGAGCCGGCATCAATCTTCAGCATGATGGTCTCCGAAGTCGGTGGGCAAGTGGACGAGCCTGGAAGCCCGTCGCGAGGTTGAGTTGGCGGCCATCAGTCCTATCGGCCGCAACCAATGCGTGACATTATTGGCCACGATTCGATCGGCCTCAAGTCTGATCCCGATTTGGCGGACTGTCGAGTCCTCCGATTGTCCCGGTTATGCTGCGCGCAGTCGCATTGCCCGGCCGATGGCCGTGAGCCGAACGCCGTTGGCCGTTATCCTTTTTTCCGCCGCTGAATTCCAAGGAGACTCGCCATGCGTCGCTTGCTCGTCGTGCCGCTCGTATTCGTATTCGTGTTGACGTCGCGTCTCGCGTGGGCCGATGTCGCCTCCGGCCCCGGCGAAGGCAACGCGCTTGAGCCACTGAAAGTCGTCGTCGTCGCCGGCGAGTCCTCCGGCAAAGAATTGGACTTTGTCGCCGAACGCAAAGAGAAGCCAACCGTCTTCGTGCTGGTCGTCGCCGACAAGTTTTCTCGCCCGATGGCACGGTTCATCAAAGTGCTCGACGACAAACTCAAAGCCGATCGCCCCGATGTGGACATCGTCGCGGTCTGGCTCACCGACGACGTCAACAAGTCGAAGGACTACTTGCCGAAGGCGTTCGAGTCGCTCAAGACCAGCCGCACCGCATGGTCCGTCTTCCCCGGCGAAAAAACTGGCCCGAACAACTGGGGCATCAACGCCGATGCGGACATCACGGTCGTTGTCTCCGACGGAGCGAAGGCGAAGTTCAGCAAAGGCTATCGCTCGATCAACGAGACCGAAGTGCCGAAAGTCCTCGAAGCGCTGCCGCCAACAAAGTAGCCCTGTCGTTAAAGTAGCCCTGTCGCTCCGCGACAGGAAAGCCGAACGTTTCACCGGCGTCATCGGCGCATTTGACTCTCAAGAAACATTCCAAGTTCTATGCGTGCCCGGCTGTCCTGTCGCAGAGCGACAGGGCTACTTGGCTTCGCGAATCTCAACCGCCGCACTGCCGCGATTGTCGGCGAGTTCGCCAGGATGATCGTTGAGCCGCAGATAGAGCGTGCCCGATCTCGCCGCCTCGAAGCTCGATGAGTTGCCGAGCGGCTTCACGTCGAGCATCGGCTCGCCCGCCGCATTCGCGTCTTTCTTGGGCGGCCGAATCGTTGCCAACAGTTGTCCGAGCGGCCGGCCGTTGTGGTAGCGGAACGTGATGCCGTCCGCCTCACTGATCCACGGCTTGGGTTTCTCCGCAAGCGTGAATTGGCCTGACGCGCTGAGTTCGTAACGGCGACCTTTCTCGACCAATATGCCACTCGATTGCCAGCCGCGATCGGCACGGACGTCGGTGCGTTGCGACTTCGTCAGCGGTTGCCCTTCACGAAAGGCGATGGCGTTGCGCTTGAAATCGAATCCCTCGGAAGCATCGGCGGCAAAGAGCGTCCATTCGGTGGCGATCTCCGGCCAATCGGGTTTGAGTTCCAGTTCCAACGTCCGCCACGCGAGCGGATTAGTCAGTGACTTCGCCATCTTGCGAAACCGTTCGCGCGTGCGCGGGTGCTGATCGAGAAACAGCGTCGCACCCCATGCCCAGGCATAAGTTTCGTTCCGAGTTTGAAAGTCCTCATTCTGATAGCCGTGGACGTCGAGCAACTCCGGGATGCCGCGCTGCCGCACATCGCGGTTCATCAAAAACAATCGGCCGTGTCCCAGAAAGTCCGCTCGGTTGGACGGCATCAACCGCGTCTGCAATTTGCCGTCGATTAGACGATGTGTGCCGAAGTGCTCGGCGACTCCTTCGAGATACGCCACCGGCAACTTGAGGTTCCGAACCGACAGCATGTAGGCGTGCGTCGCCTCGTGCAGCAGCAGGTGCCGACGGTAGTAATCCTGAGGTTGGTCCGGCATCCAAAACTGATAGCCGATCTGCCGCCCGTGAAACTGCTCGAGCAAGTTCGCGGTCAGCAACCCCGCCTTCTCGAACTTGGTTTTGTCCTGCATCAGATAGCCGTTGATCTGCCAATCCGATCCATCCTCCGCCGGAGGCAGCTTGCCGAAATACTCCTCCCACGCGACGAACACCTGATCGACAAGCGGCGGCAATGTTTTCGCGATCTCCGGGTCGATGTCCGTGAAGAGCTTGATCCGCGGCGATTCGAAAATCTGAATGCCTAGCTTTTCCACCTGCATCGGATCAACACGCGGCCGATCATCGGGCGCGCGAAACGGTTCGTCAGCCCTCGCCGAGTTGTGTGGCCTATCCACCGGCATCGCGAGCGACAGCCAGATCGCCAACCAACCGATCGCCGCCGCCCTCATCATTCTGCCCCCATCATTCTGCCAACCGACCTTCCGCGTTTGCCGACTCGCCATAACCGCGATAGCGTGCCTCACACATTGTGGCCAGCGTTGTTCGGTCACGTTTCGTCCCTCGCAAAAGTGACTCACCATCATGCCTGACTTCATCGACTGCCTGAACTCCAGCACGATTCGGCCGACGCCGATCCTCGACAAGATTCGCATCGCGGGCGATGTCGGTTACTCCGCCATCGAACTGTGGCACGACGATATCGACCTGCACCTATCGAAAGGAGGCCAACTGGCCGACATCCGCAAGGCGGTCGCCGATCAGGGCCTCACCGTGCCAACAACGATCTATCTCAAAGGTTGGGCCGAGCCGGATGACGTGGTGCGGCAGCGAGAGCTTGATGAATGCAAACGGCGCATGGATCAATCCGTCGCTGTCGGTGCAAGACACATCATCTCCGGCCCGCCGCCGGGAGCTTGCGATCACGCATTCGTTGCCGCGAAGTATGCCGAGTTGCTGGACATCGGCCTGTCGATCGGCGTGAAACCCGCGTTCGAGTACCTCGGCTTCGTCGATGACATCAATACGATCGACGCTGCCATCGAGATCATCACGCTGTCGGGACATCCGCAAGCGACCGTCGTCCTCGATCCGTTCCACTGTTTCCGAGGTGGTGCGGGATTCGAGTCCATCTCCAAGCTGAAGGCTTCGCAGATTGCGATCTCGCACTTCAACGACACGCCATCGTCACCGCCGCGAGTCCAGCAGCACGACCACAGTCGCGTCCTGCCGGGCGATGGACATCTCGATCTGCGTCGTTATCTCGATCTGCTGCGGCAAGTCGGCTATCGAAGCTGGCTCTCGCTGGAGTTGTTCAACGAGGACCTGTGGGCTCGCGATCCGCGCGAGGTCGCGAAGCTCGGACTCGAAAAGATGCGAGCCGTTGCGGGGCAATAATATCTGCTAATATGTGTCATGACATCCGGAGTTCAGTTGGCACGCGGGTCGGATATGTCTTTTCGACATTTCCAAAAAAATGTCATGTGATGGTGTTGACATGCAGCGACTGGCTGGCATATTGTTCTTAACGCACGCTGAATGAGTGCGATTTTTGAGATTTGCAAACAGATTAGTCGGCGGTGTGGCCGATACTGAGTGTTGATGACCCAGGTGTTTTGCCGGGGATTCGGGAGCGAAAATCGTGAGACGCGGTTGGCAGAAACTCGATACGACAAGGCTGCAAGGCCTGCAAACCCGGTTCGGGTTGTGCAGTCTCTTTGCAGCCGCGGTCGAGGTGCCCGCCGTTCTCGTGGGACGTCCATCACTAAAGATGGAATGTATTTCCCAGATGAATTCGCACCCGTATCGCCTCAGGCAGTGACACCGGATTGATTTCCCGACGGGTGCTTTCAAAAGCCCGGTGTCACAAAGACATCGGGCTTTTTTTATTGGCCTGATTCGTAGCCATGTTCGCCACAACGTGGGAATTGCCGGGGGATCGCCCACGTTCTGGCGAACGTGGCTACGAGGGATGCCTTGATTCTTGTTCGCTGACCAGCGGGACGCACCGCTGGAAGGCTGGTGGCGGGGGAGAAGGTGGCTGGCTGCGATTCAGCAATCGCGGATCGGCCGGTTGGGTTTGAGGGCTTCGTCAATCGGAGGTGGAGTTTGCATCGGGAGCGATTCAGGGTGTGGGATAACTTGGCAGTCCGCCGGCGTCGGAAGCCGGAGCGTGCTGGTTCAAATCCAGCCACCCTGACTGCTCGCTGAGTTTAGTTCGCACAATTCGTCTGACCGTCAGGATGTGGGAAAGTCTGGAAATCCGCCGGTCTTGGGCACCGGAGAACGTGGGTTCAAATCCCACCGTCCTGACTGCGCTAATGGTGTTGACAAACATGTGACATATTCTGCGCAGAAAATATGCGCCGAAATAAGTCGCATAGAACAAATAAGTCCCATACGACCTATGGGCGTTCTTTCGGGGTAGTTCAAAGGTAGAGCGGCTGGCTGTTAACCAGACGATGGGGGTTCGAGTCCTCCCTCCGGAGCTTGTGTAGGTCAGCCTTTCCAAGGCTGACATTATTCGGAACGCGATCAACTGAAATGTCAGCCCTGGAAAGGCTGACCTGCGGAAGGGCAAGCCGATTGGCGACGGTAACGGTCCCGAAAACCGACGAGCAGCAATGCCTTGAGGGTTCAACTCCCTCTCCTTCCGCTTTGGAGGAATTGAGCAACGTGTCTTTGACCGAGCGGCAGAGGTGCCAGCCTTCCAAGCTGGTCAGGTGGGTTCGATTCCCACAAGACACTTTTTTGTAGCCGAGTCGCTCCGCGACTCGGATTTCTTGGATTGCGAAGGTCATTGGAAGAATCTGCGTCGCGGAGCGACGCAGCTACGATCGGGGATCGTCTAAGGGTCGGACATCGGTCTTTGAAGCCGACGATGGAGGTTCGAATCCTTCTCCCCGAATGGTGAGCGAAGACAGGAAACAACTCCGGGGCAGTTGCGGTTGGTCGCAATGCTTGGCTCTGAACCAGGCGGCGCTGGTTCGATTCCAACTCCCGGAACTGTGAGAGATTCGTTTAACCGCAAGCCGCAGGCGAGCGCGTCGCGAACTTGTGATCGTCCTATCGCGCGTGCCA
>JAYVQJ010000853.1:0-5186 GCA_043777235.1 Planctomycetia bacterium | reverse complement strand
ACTCGCAACTACCGAGCTGTCGGGATTTTGCAAATCGACACAATCACCTGGGTCTGGATTGGCGATCACAAGGCATTCGACCGGGCGTTCCCAAAATGGCGGACGTCGGCGGCGTGTCACTGGCAATACACGCAACGTCCGCGAGCACGCTGCCGGACGACGTTCCGAAGCTCAAGAGCAATCCAATCGCTCATTGCGTGGCCTGACCTTGTCGCAATCGGGCCTTTAATAATCGCAGCAACATTTCGGTCTGCTGAAATTGTTCGAGTTCTTCTTGCTCGTCGTCGGACAATCCATCGGCACGCTGCTTCGCGATGAATTCCGCGAAGCGAGTCTCGACCTCCTCGGAAGGCCGAAATGCCAAAACCTCGTCGCGAGCGGGACGGGTGGCTGACAAGTCAGCGACCTCATCCAAGTAAATCACTCGATCCAAAACGGCAGACATGTGGCACCTCACGGCGACGGCGACAAAGAGATTCTCGCATTCGCCTTTCGCTCTACCATCCGACGTTGCCTGATACATAGGCACCAGCGCGGAATGGCTGATTTCAGAAGATGCCTTCGGTAAAGTGATCGTGATGCAAATTCCAAATGACATTTTGCGAGCACAGCGCCGAGCGTTTCTCGGATCGTCGGCCAGCGGCATTCTGGGGTCGATCGCGCTGTCGTGGCTGACGGCGCGGGAGTCGCGCGCGGTGGAACGCGCTGCAACCGTCGGTCCGCATCATGCGCCGACGGCGGAGCGGATTGTGTGTCTGTTCCAAAACGGAGGTCCGAGTCAGATGGACCTCTTCGATGAAAAACCGGAACTCACGAAGCTGAGTGGCAAGCCATATCCGGGGCAGAGCAAAGTCGAGACGTTGTCACCGTCGGCCTCGGGGAACCTGCTCGGCTCGCCGTTCAAGTTTCAGCCGCACGGCGAGTGCGGGATGCGGTTGTCGGAGATCATTCCGCACATCGCGGGAATCGCGGACGAGATCACGCTCGTGCGTTCGATGACGACGGAATCGGTCTGTCACGAGACCGCCCTCCGCATTGCTCACAGCGGACATCCAATTGCCACCGATCGTCCGAGCTTTGGTGCGTGGCTCACCTACGGCCTCGGTTCCGGCAATCAGGATCTGCCAGCGTTCGTCGTCCTCCCTGACCCCGGCGGGCTGCCGATCAACGGGACGCTCAACTGGTCTGCGGGTTGGCTCCCGGCACAGCATCAAGGGACGCCCTTCAGCGTCGGTGATGACTCTGCCCCGGTGCTCAATCTGCGGACGCCCGATCGCATTTCCGCCGCCGCCCGCGCGCGGCAGCTCAATCTCGTCTCGCGACTCAATCAAGAACACGCCGCGCGATTCCCGGAGAACACGGATCTCGAAGCCCGGCTACGCGACTTCGAGACCGCCGCACGGATGCAAGCGGCTGTCCCCGGAGCGGTCGATCTCAAACAAGAGACGGAGGAGACTCGCAACCTGTACGGCCTCGACCAGCCAGCGACTCAGGCTTACGGCGCGCGATGTTTGTTGGCGCGACGACTCATCGAGCGAGGCGTCCGATTCGTCGGTGTCTATTTGAAAAGCCAGCCGTGGGACACTCACGCCGACAACGCCAACGCGACCAAGAACGTCGCGGCCGGCATCGATCAGCCCAGCGCCGCGTTGGTGCGAGACCTCAAGCAGCGCGGACTGCTCGATTCAACGCTGGTCGTCTGGATGGGCGAATTCGGCCGCACCCCGGTCTCGCAAGGAGCGAACGGCCGCGACCACAGCCGCCGAGGTTTTTCGTTATGGCTGGCCGGCGGTGGTATCAAGCAGGGCTATGCTCACGGCGGCACCGACGACTTCGGTTACGAATCCATTGACCAGGTTGTCACCATGCACGATCTCCACGCCACGCTTCTCCACGCCCTCGGCCTCGACCACCAACGATTGGCGTTCGATCATGAAGGCCGCCAAGAAACGCTGACGGACGCCGATCTGACCCGTGCCAAGGTCGTGCGAGAACTACTCGCGTGAAATCAGTGCTCAGTTCCAAAATCGTGACGGTTCCGCCAGCCGCGACGAAAAGCACCCGACCAGGGCGAACGACTCGGCGGCCTGCTGCGTTACTACCACCGCCGAGCCACTTGAATCATCCGTCGATGGCTCAAGGCTTGCATCGCCGCAAGATCACGGGATCGTCCACCGTGTGCGCAACCGTTGGAAAACCGACAGACATCTTCGCCGAGTCAGCGTGATTCCGTACTGACTTCAGTCGCGACCGGCCAAATTTTCGATCGTTTGTCCCTTCAAATCTTAATTTGGCAATGAGTTTCCAACGTGGCTTAGTTTTTTGACCACACGCGCTCGGTGCTGCTATGCTGGGTTGGTACGTCGTGGCACCATTTGTGAAAGCGTCACGCCCTGCCGATGCACAGTCATCCGAGAATCCCCACCGATTAACCCCTCCCGTTCGGTCGCCGGTTCGCCAGGGTAGTGTCCTAATTTGTAGGCCGACTTCGCCGACGTCGGCTATTCCCGACGTCGGCGACGTCGGGCTACATTGAAAATTAGGACACTACCTTCGCACGTGCATACAATCGCACGCCGAAGCTGGCTAAGAACGAAAAGCCGCCTATGAAGACTCTCAAGATCACTATTCTGCTTGTACTCGGAAGCGCATGCACGATTCTGGCAGTCGATGGTCAGGAGACTCCGATCACTTTGGAAACGGCCAAAGAGCAGGGACGCATAAAATCCAGATTCTTGAAAGAAGCTAAGGCAGATACGAAAGCCGCCGACGCCATTCCGACAGCGAACGTTGCTGACTTTCAGAAGTCGGTGGCACCAATTCTGAACAAGAGCTGTCTGGCCTGTCATGGTCCCGAAAAGTCCGAGGGCAGACTTCGTGTCGATCAACTGAATCCTGACCTGCTGACCGGTCCTGACGTTGAGCGGTGGCGTGAGGTCTACAACGCGTTAAGCAACTCAGAGATGCCTCCTGAGAACGAACCCGATTACGCACTGGCTGATGCGGATCGCGGCAACATTGCTGATTGGCTCAGCGGGGAACTGAATAAGGCGTCTCTCATTCGTCGCAACAGCAAGGTGCATTCGTCTTTTCGCCGGCTGACAAAGTACGAATACAACTACATCCTGCAGGATCTGCTTGGTTTGCCCTATGCCCTCGCGAACAAGCTGCCGCCGGAAACCGCATCTGAGGATGGTTTCAAGAACAGCTCGGAATTGCTGCAGATGTCTGCCATGCAGTTCGAGACCTATCGTGAGATTGGTCTTAAAGCTCTCAAGCGAGCCACTGTGAGTGGTGAGCGTCCGCAAGCTGTCACCTACATTATCTCGATGCAGGAAGAGATGAATAAGGCGACGGCCGGAAAGGATGCCAAGACATTCGACAAGAGTGAAGAAAGCTATCGCAAGCACAGGAATCAGCAGCATCTGTTTCATCGAGAGACAGGCACGGGTATTCAATTCTCCGCCGGAAAGTCGATGCCTCAGCCAGAGGCTACTGCCGGACAAACGCCGGCTGTTTCTCCTGTTGTGCTGGTTCTTCCGCGATCCAACGAGTTGAAGCTGGATCTGGATCGCTTTCTTCCCGACGAAGGCATCATGCGCGTTCGTATTCGAGCCGGACGCTCGACGATGAACCCTGACGAGTACGCGAGCCTGCGTCTGGTTTTCAGTGCCCACACCAGCAACAACGCCAACTTCTCGCAGGTCATCAGTGAGCGTGACATCCCGGTGACAGCACCTAGCGACAGCCCCCAATTGATTCACTTCGATATCCCGCTGAGCGATATCCAGCGCAACCCGTTCCGGAAACTCACCACAACATTTCCCAGACGGGATGAGTTCCTGCACATTCACAATGTCTCTAATGCGCCCGGCGGAGAAGAGCGTCTCCATGTTCTGATCGACTACATCGAAATCAGCGCTCCGTTCTACGAGCAATGGCCGCCGAAAACTCACACTGACATCTTCATTGAGAGCGGCAACAAGGGTGACGAGCAGATTTATGGTCGTGAGGTGCTGAATCGATTCCTGAGACGTGTCTGGCGTCGCCCCGTCACCTCGCAGGAAGTCGCCCCGTTCATGGCCCTGTTTGCGAAATACCGGCCGGGATTCTCGACTTTAGAAGATGCGATGCTGGAAGTACTGGCGACTGCGCTGGCCACTCCGGAGTTCCTCTATCTGACTCAAAGAGTGACGACTGACGAGACCAAATCCTCGGCAAGTATCAGTGAGCTGGAGTTGGCCAGCCGCCTCTCAATGTTTCTGTGGTCCAGTATTCCTGATGACGAACTGCTGAAACTCGCGGAGCAGGGAAAGCTAAGAGAGCCAGAGGTTCTGACCGCCCAAATTAAACGCATGCTGGCAGACCCGCGTTCAAGACGATTCTCTCAGAACTTCGTTGAGCAGTGGCTCGGTCTGGACAGAATGAATAGCGTCACTCATGTGACTGACAGTTCGTTGAGAGAAGCGATGCAGGAAGAGCCGATCGCCTTCTTCAATGAAGTCCTGAAGCACAACCACAGCATCATGGACTTCATCCATTCCGATTACGTCATGGTCAACGAACGGCTGGCGGCGCACTATGGGATTCCAAAGGTTTACGGCCCTCATTTCCGCAAAGTGCCAATCACCCCTCAAACGAATCGCGGCGGCCTTTTGACGGGTGCTGCGATCCTGACAATGAACTCCGACGGCAAGGATTCTCATCCTCTGAAACGTGGCGTCTGGATGCTGAAACGCATCCTGCACGATCCGCCACCTCCACCACCGCCGAATGTCCCGGAAGTCGACCTGACGGACCCGGAGATTCTGAAAATGACTCTGAAAGAACGGATCGCCAATCACCGGAGCAAACCGGCCTGCATCTCGTGTCACTCAAGGATCGATCCGTGGGGAATCGCGTTTGAGAACTATGACGCCCTCGGAGCATTCCGAACTCAGATTAAGAACCAGCCTATCGATGCGACTTCAGAACTATTCAATCGGCAGACACTGGCTGGCATAGATGGACTCAAGCGATATTTGCTGACGGACCGACAAGATCAATTCGCCAGAGCGATGGTGCATAAACTGACGGCTTATGCTCTTGGCAGACCGCTGTCTTTTGGTGACCGTGCTGACATCGACAGCTTGACCGCAAAGTTCAGACAACGGGATGATGGCCTGGGCGAACTGATCCACTTGATC
>JAYVQJ010000852.1:0-5187 GCA_043777235.1 Planctomycetia bacterium | reverse complement strand
ACTGGACTGCGCACAAGTGGTGGGTCTCGATGACTCGACCGCACCCTACGCTGAGCAAACGCAGTAGCTCGATCGTTCTCGCGACACTCGAAGGCGAGACCTCTCCGTTAAGGAATGAGCCGAGAATTGGCTTGAAAACGCCGATGATATCGCTGGTCCTGGAAGACGGCGGCTCGCTATAGTCTCGCCCCTTGCGCTCGCCGTGGGTTCCAATTGCAGTGTGCGATTTGGACGGCAGTGCGATTCCTCGAACGGTCTGCGGTTGGGTTGGTGGAGTCGGCTTCGGCTGCTCATCGCTCGGCCCGCAGCGATTGGTAGAAGTACAAGATGGTCGATCGCTTTTTGATTCGTGAATTCAACGTGGATGACGCCGAGCTGGACTCGGCGTTTGACATTTCTAGCCTCGAACAATCGGACCACGAGGTTCACGACGAACTGGAGCGAATTTACGGCTCAGTCGGACACGCCTTTGACGTCAATCAAATCATCGAAGGGATCGTCATCCGCATTGATGGCGACGAAGTGCTGGTCGATATCGGCTACAAGAGCGAAGGAGTCGTCACGCTCGATGAATGGGAGCGCGGTGACACGCTGCCGCAACCCGGAGACAAGATCAGCGTCTTGCTGGAAGAGGTCGAAGATGACTTCGGCCTGATCATGCTCTCGAAGCGCAAGGCCGACCGCGTGCGCGAGTGGGAACGGGTCATCAAGAATCACAACGAAGGGGACGTCGTCAAAGGGGCGGTCCTTCGCAAGATCAAGGGCGGACTGCTGGTCAATATTGGCGTCAACGTCTTCCTGCCCGCGAGTCAGGTCGACATTCGCCGTCCACAAGACATCGGCACCTACATCGGTCGCGAGATCGAATGCGTGATCCTGAAGATCGACGAAGCTCGGCGCAACATCGTTGTGTCGCGCCGCAAGCTGATCGAAGATCGCCGTACGGAACTCAAGCAGAAGTTGCTCACTGATCTGAAGGACGGCGAAGTTCGCAAGGGCATCGTCAAGAACATCGCTGACTTCGGCGCGTTCGTCGACCTCGGTGGCATCGACGGTTTGCTGCACATCACCGACATGAGTTGGGGCCGCATCGGGCATCCGACCGAGATGGTCAAGATCGACCAAGAGATCGAGGTCATGGTGCTGCACGTCGATCGCGAGAAAGAAAAGATCGCGCTCGGACTCAAGCAACGCTTCCCCAGCCCGTGGGATGCTGTCGGCGACAAGTACCCAGTCACTACGAAGATCACCGGCGAAGTCGTCAACGTCATGAGCTACGGTGCGTTCGTGAAGCTCGAAGACGGCATCGAAGGTCTCGTTCACATCAGCGAGATGTCCTGGACCAAGCGCATCAATCACCCGACCGAAATCGTTCAGATCGGCGACAAGGTCGAAGTGGTCGTGCTCGGCATCAACAAAGAGAAGCAGGAAATCTCGCTCGGCATGAAGCAGACGTTGCCCAATCCTTGGGATGACGTCGCGGCCAAGTATCCGCCGGGTGCCAAGGTCAAAGGTGTGGTTCGCAACCTCACGAACTACGGCGCGTTCATCGAACTCGAAGAGGGTGTCGATGCTCTGCTGCACGTCAGCGACATGAGCTGGACTCGAAAGATTTCTCACGCCAGCGAAATGCTCAAGAAGGGGCAAGAGTTGGAATGCGAAGTCCTCACCGTTGACCAAGAGCGGAAGCGCATCGCGCTGGGTCTCAAGCAACTCGCCAGCGATCCGTGGGCGACCGACATTCCGTCGAAGTTCCAACCGGGCGAAGTTGTCAAAGGCAAGGTCACGAAGATCACCAACTTTGGTGTCTTCGTCGAACTAGCCCCGGAACTCGAAGGTCTGTTGCACATCTCCGAGCTGGCTGACAACAAGGTCGACAATCCGGAAGACCTCGTGAAAGTCGGCGACGAGTTGGAAGTCCGCGTCCTGCGAGTCGACACCGACGATCGCAAGATCGGCCTGAGCCGCAAGCTGACCGGCGAGATCAAGCTCGATGAACCCGGTGCCGCCGCCGGCGCTCCCGTCCCGCGAGAACAACTCAAGGGAGGTATGGGCGAAGGCGGGGCCGGCCCGCTGTTCACACTCGGCGGAGGCGACAACTAGCCAATCCGTCTGTTAATCCTTCGCCCCATCGCGTCTGATCTTCGGTCGCGATGGGGCGTTTTCTTTGGGAGTGCGGCAATTCATTGCCGCACCGCAAATCATGTCCGACACCGGCCTCACTCCTGGAGCGATGCGAGCACTCGACGGTGCCGGGCGCATGGCGTGGTCAGCGGGAGCTAGCTCGGCCGAGCCGGTGCATCTGCTCTGGGCACTGTCGATGGATGAGTCTCGCGCGAGCGAAGTACTCGGCCGGTGCGGTATCAATGCCGAGTTGCTTGCCACGCATTTTCCGGGGCCATCCGATTCGTCGTGCAGCGAATTTGAACCGCCGCCGGTGCCGATTCCGATCAGCTCGGAGTTGAGCGCAGTCGTACGTGCGGCGCGTGATCTTGCGATGCAATTGGGCGTCGATGATGGTGCCGGGACCGAGCACTTGTTGACCGCACTGTCGATCATCGACGCGACCATTGCGGACTTTTTTCGTCAGGTCGGGCTCGATGCTCCCGGATTGCATGAACGGCTGCAACAGAATTCCGTCGCTGCGAAGCCCATTGCTCCCGAGTTCGATATCCGTTGGACAGAGCCGACCGAGTCGAATCACACCGACACACTGCGGACGCTCGACGCGGCGGCGAATCGTGCGCGTGAGGGACTGCGAGTTGTTGAAGACTTCGTGAGATTCTCGCTCGACGACGCGCACCTCTCGCGATTGCTCAAAGAATTGCGGCATGAATTGACCGAGCGACTTTCGGACCTCGACCGGCTGGGACTGGCCGCTGCACGCGACACGCTCGGCGATGTCGGCACGCGCATCAAAACGTCGCGAGAGCAAACGCGGCTGCTGCCAATCGACGTTGTCGTTGCCAACTGCCGCCGTGTCGAAGAGGCGTTCCGAACGCTCGAAGAGTTTTCCAAACTGCTGCTCGGTCACACGGCGGACACGACAGTTGGCGAAGAGTCCACGAACTCGCCGCAGACTCGGCCGCGCTTGGCCGACCCTCGTCTGCCGGCGCATCTCGAACAACTGCGGTATCGGCTCTACACGATCGAAAAGGCGTTGACGACGACACTCGCATCGCGCGAACGGCTGGCCGATTGCAACCTGTACTTGCTCGTCACCGAATTGTCGTGTCATCACGGCAGCGGTCCCGCAATTCGGCAAGCACTCGAAGCGGGTGTGCGAATCGTCCAGCTTCGCGAGAAGGAGCTGCCCGATCGCCGGTTGCTCGAAGCGGCGCGGCGCGTCCGTGATTGGACTCGTGAAGCGAACGCACTCTTCATCATGAATGACCGCCCGGACCTTGCCGTGTTGGCTGAGGCCGACGGCGTGCATGTTGGACAGGACGAGTTGTCGGTGCGCGAAGCACGTCGCATTGTCGGGCCGCATCGGCTAGTCGGAGTTTCGACGCACACGATTGAACAAGCTCGGCAAGCCGTGC
Source organism: Planctomycetia bacterium (assembly GCA_043777235.1). Taxonomy (GTDB): domain Bacteria; phylum Planctomycetota; class Planctomycetia; order Planctomycetales; family Planctomycetaceae; genus SXKJ01. Next base: position 1,645 of record JAYVQJ010000852.1, on the reverse strand, counting down.
TCGACGGAGCCGATTACCTCGGCGTCGGCCCTTGCTTTGCGACGAGCACGAAGGCGTTCGATCAACTCGCGGGGCTTGAGTTCGTCCGGCAGGTCGCCGCCGAAATCACGCTGCCGTGGTTCGCGATCGGCGGTATTTCGTCGGCCAACGTCGTTGCTGTTCGGGCCGCAGGCGCGAATCGAATCGCGGTCAGCGGAGCAATCTGCTCATCCCCGATACCGGGCCGCGCGGCGGCTGAGTTGTTGGAAGCGTTGCGAACGTAAGCGGCTTATTCACGGTTGTGGCTGCGGCGGTGCCTTTGAGCCCCATTCGGCGAGGGTCACATCAATCTTTTTGCCGAGTCGTCCGTTCAATTTTTCGAGAAACTCTTTCGCCGTGTCTGGGTTCGGCAGCCGCTTAATTTGCTCAAGCGCCTCGAGATCATCCTCGTCGGCACCGCGCAGCACATCGAGTTTGACGACATCGCCCGGTTGCTTGTCTTTGATGAAGTCGATCAGCGCATCGAAATCGGCAACCGGCTGTCCGTTGAAGTGTGTGATGACATCGCCCCGTTGCAACTTCGCCAGATCGGCTGGGCTGTTGGGTTCGACATTGAAGACTCGACAGACCGCCGCACGCGGATCTTGAGTAATTCCCACAAACGCCGATCCACGGTATTGCACCCGTAGTAGTGGCCTCTCGCGTTGGAGAGCGGCTAGTCCTTCTTCGGTGATGCCAGGTGTCGTGAGCTTCAGCGTCTTGCGATCGTGAGTCAGATACAGAGCACTGATGCCGAACAATCGCCGCACATATTTCAGTCCGTCGTCGCCGCCGGTCCATTTGCTGCCGAGCATGATCATAAACTCCGGTTCGGACGGCCCACGCAATTGCGTTTGAGGATCCAAGTACTTCACTTGGCCACCGAGTTTTTGGATGGCAGCGAGTGCTCGGTCCTGCCGAATCGTCAATTTGTACTGATCGAGAATCGCAAAACTGCGGACTGCGATGTGTCGGTTCTTCGATTGCGTCAATTGTTCGAACGCCGTCTCAGCCGGTTCGACCAATTCTTCTTTTCCCGACGTGTACCACGAGCGCAGGATCGTCGCGATGCGGCAGGTGGTTTCGAGGCTACCGGACTGCGCCCCCTTCACGAGCAACTCCGCAGCCTCGGGCCCGGCAGCAATCAACTGACGCGTCGCTGTTTCTCGCTTCGCGAATTCGGGAGCATTCAGATCACGAATCCATTGCTCGATTTCATCCAACGAAGGCTTGGGAATAACGGCGGCTGGCGGAGTGACAGGAGGTTCGTCGGCAATCGCGACGTCCATCGCAAATGCGATCATGCCAATCAGCCAAAGAAGAAGTCGAAATCGTCGCATGAGTGTTTCGCCGTGGGGCACGTTTTTAACGTGCCCCCGAGTATGGCACGTTGAAAACGTGGTTCATCGAGAATCTTGGGGGGATTGAATTCACTGAGAGTTTCGCCGTCAGTGCGGTTCATCCCGCAGGGATGGCAGAAAGTAGCCGGTGGTCGCAGCGCAGCGAAGACCACCGGAATGTTGTCTGTTGCGAATCGCATCCTGAAGGGATGCCAGAATGCCTCGAACTTCCTGCGAGATCAGCGAAGATTTCTGGCATCCCGCTGGGATGCTCGGCGTCGATTCAA
>JAYVQJ010000851.1:0-5191 GCA_043777235.1 Planctomycetia bacterium | reverse complement strand
CTTTGCCCTTCCCTTTGCCCTTCCCTTTGCCCTTCCCTTTGCCCTTCCCTTTGCCCTTCCCTTTGCCCTTCCCACCGAGAGACGCATTCGGCATCAGGCTGTTGGCGTGGACTGGACCAATCGTGAGCGACACAGCAAAGTGCCGACTTGCCGAAAGGCGAACAAACATGTTGCGAGGAAACTGCGATGAATCCCGATGAAAACACGTCGGTCAACTCGAAGTCGACCACGAGCGCCAAATGGTTTGTGATCGGGAGCGTGATCAGTCTCGTCTCCGCGATGGTGCTGGCGTGGAAAGGGGCGATTTGTGTCGATGTGCTCAAGATCGTGTTCGCTCGCGATTTGTCCGAACTGCTCGGAATCGGTCAGCAACTGGGACGAGTCTGTTGGTGTCCGATGGGACTCGCGATCGGGACCACGATCGTCGCCGCCGGGTTTCGGCTGACGGCCGTGCGTGGCCGACTTTCGCAACGAGCGTTGGCAATGGTGGCGTTGTACGGAGTGGTTGCCGCCTGCGGAGCGTTCTTCGTCTTCCAAGGATCGAGCCTAGCGCGAGCCTCCATGAAGGTCGTCGCGGCTTCCGATGAAGCCGTCAATCCGGAGGAACTGCTCGAGGCGATTTCGGCAGCGGCGACGATTGTCGCTCGTGGTTGGGTGCTGTTGGTGGTGGCTCAAGCGCTGCTTGCGGCCGGTGGATTCTTGCAACTGGCCGATCAGTCGAAGTCGTCCGTCGGTTCACTGCGCTGGCACAAGATGGCCAACATGGCTTTGAGTCTGCTGTGGATCTTTGGAGCCGTCACGTCGATTGCTTGGTTCCGCCGCAGTTCGGAGATGCTTGCGCTGCGTGCCGACGAGCCGATCAAAGCGGCGACCTTCGTCGAGATGCTCGACGGAGTCGTCTCGATGAGTTGCTTCGGGAGCCTGTTCCTCTTCGCGCACGCGGCTTTCACGGTGATTGTGGTGGCGGTGATTTATCACAGGTTGACACGACTGCGCGGCGTGTCTCGATCGGGTCACGAGTTGAGTTGATCACGGCCTCGCTCGGACTCCTTGCACGGCGAGCGGCGAACCCTGCAGCGCTGCGGTTCCCGTCCAAAACAGGGGGCTAGTGCCAATACCGTTCAATCCAACATGACGATTGACTTGCGAAAGGTCTTGGTTGGCTGCGGGAAATTGCGGTGTTTTTCCCGTTTTTTCAGCCAGTTGCTCATTTTGCGTTTGATGACTCGCGGGTGGATTCGGTTGCGGCGTGGTTCGAGCACTTCGGCGGCGACTTCTGTGAGCAGGTCTTGGTGCCAGCGCTTCAGTCCCGTCGCGCTGCGCGGAGCTTCGGCCAAGCGACAACGCAGGATCTTCAACGTGTTCACGAACGACAGTTCGCGCGGGGCGACGTCGGCCAGTTCGGCGGCATCGCACATCAGTTTGCGAATCACATAATGCCCCAGCAACAGGCCATACAATTCTTGTACGACTCCGGCGGGCGTTTGGCTGTGCAGCACGGGACGTTCACGCTGATGCGTCTTGAGTTCGTCGTAGGCCAGCTCTTGTTCCCAACGTTCGTGGTACAGCACGATCAGGTCTTTGGCCGGATGCCGCCACTCGCTCCGCCGTCGACCACCGCACCGCAACGTCCACGTCCTTGCTCAAAACACTCATCGCAGCCTCCTTGCTACTTGGGACTTGTTACATCCACAACGTCGCAGGAGGCTGCGTGTTTGTTAAGACCGATTGAACGGTATTGCGGCTAACGGCCGGTTAGTGAAACGTTCGAGAACCGGACGCTAGCGCGTTCCGGCTGATTTGCGATTCGCACCTCAAGTAAGTGTCATTGCGCTAGCGCGTGCCGGTTCACGGTCTGAGGCGGAGCGTCGCGGTGCTTCTAAGCATCGCGAACATGCGAAAACGTCTCGGCGGATGCGGCTTCGCAGGCGCGTTTGTAGTCGGGGGGTAATGACTCGCGCAGCAGTTCGCCATCGTCGAGGTAGTCGTAGAGTTCCCCGTAGTGTTTGGTGACCGTCGGGGAGACGCGGTGCATGATGTGCCAGGGACGGAGTTCTCGGGCGCTCTTCAAACCGAGAGCACCCAACAGCTCACTGAGGCTCTTGATTGTCTCACGTTGGAAGTTCGCCACGCGGACGCTCTTGTTGGTTGGGTCCAAGCCCGCCATCAACCAGTGATTTTGGGTCGCGATTCCGACGGGGCAGTGGTTGCTGTTGCACTTGAGCGCCTGAATGCAGCCGAGCGCCAGCATCATCCCGCGAGCGGAATTGCACGCATCGGCTCCCAAGGCCAAGCGTTTCAGGAGGCCGAAGCCGGACGTCACTTTGCCGCTGCAGATCACTCGAATGCGCGATCTCAACGAGTACCCGATCAGCGCGTTGTGGACGAAGATCAAGCCTTCGATCAACGGCGAACCGACGTGATTGGAAAACTCCAGCGGAGCGGCACCGGTTCCACCTTCGCCCCCATCAACGGTGATGAAGTCCGGAGTGATTCCCGTTTTGACCATCGCCTTGCAGATCGACAAGAACTCACGACGCTTGCCGACACACAGTTTGAATCCCACCGGCTTGCCACCACTGAGATCTCGCAACTGAGCAATGAACTCCAGCAGTTCAATCGGGTTTGAGAACGCCGAATGGCCGGGCGGAGAAAGCACGTCTTTCCCCATCGGCACTTTGCGAATCGCGGCAATCTCAGCAGTCAGTTTGGCGGCTGGCAAGATGCCGCCGTGACCGGGCTTGGCTCCTTGTGAAAGCTTCAGTTCGATCATCTTGATCTGAGGCGCGGAGGCTTGTTCGGCGAAGAGTGTTTTTGAAAACGTTCCGTCATCGTTGCGACAGCCGAAGTATCCCGTGCCGATTTGCCAGATGATGTCGGCACCGCCCTGAAGATGATAAGGGCTGACGCCACCTTCACCCGTGTTGTGAGCGAAGCCGCCGAGCTTGGCACCTTGGCTCAGTGCCAGGATCGCGTTTTCGCTGAGCGAGCCGAAGCTCATCGCGGAGACATTCAACAAGCTCGCCGAATACGGCTGCTTGCAATCGGGACCGCCGATCATGATCCGCATCTCTTCTGGATCATGATGCAGCGGCATGATCGAATGATTCACCCACTCATAACCGGTGGCGTAGACATCTTCTTTGGTCCCGAACGGGATGGTGTCTCGTTCCTTCTTGGCCCGTTGATAGACCAGTGATCGTTGGTCTCGTCCGAACGGGACGCCGGCGGTATCGCTCTCAACGAAGTACTGAAAAATCTCTGGCCGAATCAGCTCCAACAGGTATCGCATGTGGCCGATCACGGGAAAGTTTCGGGGGATCGAACGCTTCACCTGGAGAAAATCAAAAAGCCCCAGTGCAATGACCGGCCCCAGCACGATCCAACTCCACAGTGCCGACGGCCAAACGACGAACGCAACAGCACTGAGCAACAAGCTCGCGCCGATGAAAAGGAGAAACTGCTTTCGCATCTGTGATGCCCCTATGAAATCAATGAACGAGTTTCGGGCCGCATTATTCCTGCGTCGATTCGTGGAGGGAACCGACTTCGATTCCTCATGCGGTCCACCGGGCAAGGACCAGGCCTTCAAATTTCATTTTGCGCCTCCCATTGCCAACCGAGTGTCGCGACTTTCCGAGTCCTTTTTCGAAATGACGGGCCATGCAGGAATCACTGATTGGCCACGTTGTTTGAGAATCGTAATGCTTTCGTCAAACTGAGGGACGCCGTTACTAAAATCAACGGAGTCCGTCACGAGGGAATGTAGGACTCCGTTCGATCAAATCGGAATTCACGAGCAAGCTCCCAAGATCGGCAGCCTGTAACGATCGCGCCGGCTATCGTTACTCTGTCGATAATATACCGCACCTGTGGAACCGCCGCTGAACGAGCACGATGCCGAGTGGGTTCGAACGGCACTGACAACACAAAAATCGAATTGACTGGATTGGTCGTACCGTTCACCCACTCCTCATCGAGGTCCAATGATGCTCATGCGAATTGCGTCCGTGTTGATCGTCGTATTGTTATGTTTGACTCAATCAGCCAGCGCCTCCGAAACGGATTGGACTGCGACCGCTCGCAGCGGTGCTTGGTCTGAGCCAGCGACTTGGGACGGCGGAAAAGTTCCGGCGGCGGGTGCTCGCGTGCATGTGAAGGCGGGGCATGTGATCGTGTACGACGTGAAGTCCGAGGCGGCTCTGCGAGCGGTTTATGTCGCGGGGACGTTGCGGTTCGCGACGGATAAGGACACACGACTCGACGTCGGCGTGTTGAAGGTCGAGGCAGGAAGTGAGCCGACCGAAGAGGGGTTTGATTGCGATGCTCACATCGAAGCTCTGCCGGAGGGTGCGATGCGACCCGTGTTGGAAGTAGGCTCGGCGGTGAAGCCGGTTGATGCGAAGCACACGGCGTTGATTCGGCTCGTACCGTTTGAGGGACAAGATAAGAACTCGTGCCCGGCGATCGTTTGCTGCGGCGGTCGAATGGAGTTTCATGGTGCGCCGCTGAGCCGGACATGGGTGAAGCTCGGCGCGACGGCGAAGAAGGGGGACCGTAGCTTGGCTTTCCAAGCCGAGCCGTCCGGAAATCCGAAGACCGATGCAAAACAGCTCGGCTTGGAAAGCCAAGCTACTTTCGGCTGGCGAATCGGCGATCGAGTCATCATCACGGCGACTCGGCTGGGACGAGACAACGGGCAGGGGACTGATCTGCTCGAAACAGAAGACCGGACGATTACAGCAATCGACGACGGCGTTCAGTCGTTGACGCTCGATGAGCCGCTGAAGCGAGAGCATCTCGGCGAGGGCGAGTTCCGAGGCGAGGTCGCGAATCTTAGCCGCAACGTGATCGTCGAGTCGGCGAATCCCGACGGCATTCGCGGACACACGATGTATCACAAGGGATCGGCCGGCTCGATCAGTTACGCCGAGTTCCGGCATCTCGGCAAGAAGGATGTGCTGGGCCGGTACGCTCTGCACTTCCACTTGGTCGGCAACACGATGCGTGGCAGTTCGGTGATCGGAGCGTCGATCCACAACAGCCACAATCGCTGGCTGACGATTCACGGGACGAATTATCTCGTCGTCCGCGATTGCGTCGGCTATCGCAGCATCGGTCACGGATACTTTTTGGAGGACGGGACCGAGATCAACAACATCCTCGACCGCAACCTCGCGGTGCAGGCGAT
>JAYVQJ010000850.1:0-5192 GCA_043777235.1 Planctomycetia bacterium | reverse complement strand
CCTTCGCGGAACTCAGCGAGGCAGAGGCTTATGCCCCCGCGATCCGCCGGCGAGCGAAGTCGAAACGGAAGTCAGCTCATTGGCTAACTCCAACATTTATCGTTCGCACGACTCTTGGTGCGGCCGGGTTGGTCATTCTTGCCATCCTCGCGACTCATGTTGGGGGCCTGATCGACAACCTCCAGAAGTCGCTTGAACCTACGACTCCGATGTCGGCCGCTCAGCCGATGACCGCGCCTGTTCCGGTGAATCCTGCTGCGTCGGAACCAGACAAACCAACGCTGTTGACGATTTCAACGCGAGTCAAAGGGGCTCGTCTGCTGATCGACGGCGAACCGCACGGTGTGACGCCGATCGACCAGCCCTTGGAATTGAAGCCGGGGGAGCATCGTCTGCAACTCGTGTTCGGAATCTCGAAGCTGCAAGAAAGCATCGCGTTGACCTCCGGACAAACTCGCTCGTGGCCGGCGAACGATTTTTCCAGCGGGCAAATCGCCGAAACCTGCAAGCGATCCGTCTGCTTGCTGCGAACACCTGACGGACACGGATCGGGATTTCTCGTGCAAGACCAGCAGACGATCGTCACCGCCGCACATGTGATCGACGATGTCCGCACTCTCGACGACCTGGAATTCATCTTCAGTCCGTCGGCCGACAAGAATTACCCCAGCGAAGATGAGTTGAAACTGCGCGGCGCACAGCTCATTCACTTTGACCGAGGCGTCGATGTTGCCGTCTTGCGATTGAAGGACGTCGTACCGATTGAACGTCAGCCGCTGCTGCTCAGCGAAGGCAAAGCAGAGCTGCATATCCCCGTGATCCACATCGGCAACCCTGGTTACGGGAAGGGCCGCTACCTGCCGCTTGACACGACCAGCGGTGTCATCACGAACAACAATCCGTTGATGACCGACAGCAACATCAAGGGAGGCTACAGCGGCGGGCCGGTGGTCAACGCTCAAACCGGTGAAGCTGTGGGAATCACATCTGCCAAGCTCGTTTGTAGCGGCATCGCTCGCGGCGACACGTTCATTCGGTCGTACCTCTCGCCCGTTTTTCTGATCCGCAAGTCATTGACGGACTGGAACGCGCTGAACCCGGACGAACAAACGGCTCACGCGGAAAAAGTGCAGAGTGTTTGGACGCAACACGTCAGCGACCACCGAGTCTTTGTCGCAGGATGTTATCTGGCGATCACTTCAGACCTGTACCACATGCTCGCGACCAAGTCGGCTGACTTATGGAAAGACGCTTATCGCAGGGGCGGTTTTACGCTGGCCAACATGGTCAATGAAGCCTTGGACGAAATGCGGCGGAGTATCAAAAAGGACTTCAATCCTGAACTGGAATCGCTGACCGACCGCTACTTCAAGACAGTCCTCAACGATCCGCTCATCGACGCCGACACGCGAGCCAAACTCGAACAGGCTCACCGCGACTTCGAGCAACTCCAACGCGACGCAACCATGCTGGAAGGTCAGCTCTATGTTCCCGACAAGAACGGCAAATATCCCAAACGCGAAAAGACCTTCGAGCACCGCGTGGACACCACCCAAGAGAATCTCGACAAAGTGCTCAAGCCAATGTTGAAAGACCGTGCCGACAAGCTGGGGGTCGAGGACTACACCTATCCTCGATTGACGATGTGACTGCTTTTGGTGGCTGACAACGATCATCGCACACAGCCGTTCGTTTGCAGCGAACGAACGGACTTCTAAATGGCGACCAACAAACTGAAATGCACCCACCTGTCCGCCACTGGATTGTTGCCTAATCCCATCGACTGCCATTTCCGGCTGTGTCCTTGGCACCGGCAAATCGAAACGGCGACTGACCAGTCAAACTCTCGCTGGTGATGGTGGGGCACCAATACTTTTCGACATGGGTAACGATTTGGTCCAAGCCCTCGAAGTGATGACCAGGATCGCGATGAAACGAGTCCGTGAGGTCTCGGCACAAGACCACGTTCTTGTGCAAGTAGGCCATCTGCCGAATGCCAAACGGTCGGCCGAGCACACAGCGATTGGTATGCACGCCGACCAGGATCACGTTGTCGATACCGCGAGCCTGCAAAAGATTGAAAACTTCCTGGCCGTCGGCGGTGATTGCGTCAGCATCGTGAATCTGAATGGTCTCGATCTGCCGCTTCCAAACGATCCGCGACGGGCCGCAGGGTTCGGGTGTGTCGCAGGAGCAGCCACCTTTCTCCAGCTTCTCGGCCAACGTGCCTTCGCGGTCGGCATTGAAGTAGTTCCACTGAAACTTGATCGCCGACTCCGCACGCGGCGTGTTCATCGCCCGATGCCGCTGCGGCGTGTCTTTATAGAACTCCATGCAATCGCTGGGAGCGTGGATGACGAACACGCCCTTGTCCCGCGCGGCATTGATCGTGCGGTTGACGTGCGGGGCCATCTCGGCGACTCGCTGCGCGGCGCTACGGCAACTGTGCGTGTCCCACATATCCACGATGATGATGGCGGTCTTGGTCGGCTCCCACGCCGCTCTGTCCTCGACCAGCCGGAACTGATCCTGCGTGTCGTCCACTTTGACTTGCCTGCGAGCCTTAATGCTGAGTCCCGCGCTCTCCGCCTTCAACGTCTTCTTCAGCCACGCCACAAGCTGTGCTCTGTAATCGGAGTTCAGCTTGTCCCAGCCACCCATGCCGTGAACGCCGTCCGGGATCGTGATCAATTCGCACTGGTTGCCCAAGTCCTTCATCTGCTTTTGGAACCGAGTGGATTGCTCAAAGGGGACGGTCGGATCTTTGTCGCCGTGGATGAGCAGGAACGACGGCATCCCCTTGTGAACGTAGCTGCTGGGCGAGACCTCGCGGAGTCGCTTCCAGGCGTCGTCATTCAACTCGGTCAGCCCCAAGAGTGCCGTCATTGACTCGCCGAGCATGTTGCGGTGCTTGACCTGCAACTCCAGATCATGCGGCGCGTAGAACGGCACAACCGCCGCGACTTGCGTGTCTTCTTTGGCTCGCGTACCGACCCACGACACGAGATGCCCGCCGGCCGACTCGCCGATGAGCGCGATGCGACCAACATCGACCTTGTAGTCCTTCGCATGGGACTTCACCCAACGAATGGCCGTCTCGACATCCTCGGCACACGCCGGCCAGCGATGCTGCGGAGCCAACCGGTAGTTGATCGTGAACCACGCGAAGCCCGCATTGCTGAGCGGCTCAAACAGCGGCTTGATGTAGCTCTGCTTGTCCCCCTTCACGAAGCCGCCGCCATGTACCAGGATGCAGGTAGGAAATGGCCCGGCTCCGTCCGGCACGAACGCATCCAGGGTGAGGCTGGCATCGCCCACTTTGGCGAACTCAATGTCCGGCTTGAATCCAGATAGCACAGTTTCTGCGACGACGGTGGAATTCACGACGCACGGCAGGCAGGTGATCAAGACGACGATTGCCAATTTGAGTTTCATTGAGTTCCTCTCGGTTTTTTGATCCCCAATGCGGGATGAATTGGCCGTCTCAGCCGTGCGATAGCGGGCTCAGCTAAAAATCGGGCGGATTGGTGTCATTATGAAGTGGGAGCAATTCTAGCTTTCGGCATGCGCATCCGCGCGTCCCAAGAAGTGATCGTTGATCTGCTCCCGCGGCGCGAGCTGTGTCGGCCCTCCTCAATGGTGGATCGATATGGCTCGCGCCGCTTTCGTTTTCCCATTTCACCCATTTCTGAAAGGACCATCTCATGCCCGGACTGACTGTTGCGGAGAAGAACCATTGGAAGGAACGGCTGTCGAAGCGGATCGACCGGCGGATTGAAACCATCGCTGCCGAGGAACCCAACTTGCTCGACCGCGTGAAGCGGGACGCTCGTGAGCGGGCCATGCAATCGCTCAATGTGGCCGAGTTGCAGGTGGACGTTGATGCCATCGAGACTGAGGAAGAAACGCTTTCCAAGCGGAAGAGCGTGTTACATCGCACGATGCTGGCTCGCGTGCGCCGCGTGCCGCTGGAAACCATCGACCTCAACTACACACCGAACTACTACAACAACGAGGTCGAGAACGCGATCAAGTCACGGCAATCCATCCATGAAGATGACCTGCTGACCGAGTGCGAGGTCGGTCGCCGCATTCTCACTCTGCGAAAAGAGCGAGAGTCGTTGCTTGACGTGGTTTGGCTTTCGACTTCGCCAATCCAAATTCGCGAAATTTGGTCCAAGCTGTCGGACTTGTTGGGCGATGAGCAGACGCAGTTGCACCGCGACGCGCTGAAGACCGCACCCGTTCAAGACTGACGCAGGCAGCATCAGCACTGCGTTCTAAGCCGGCCTCGATGTCGCGAAATCGTTCGTGCAGTCGAGGCGGTTTCATTTCTACTCAATTCAACACAAGGAGCCATCGTGTCCCACGTTGTTCGCATTCAAACAGAAGTCCGCGACGGGGCGGCGGTTTTTGCCGCCTGCCGCCGTCGTCAGCTTGCCGAGCCAGTGGCCGGCAAGCATCGCCTCTTCAGTAGCGAGGTCGAGGGCCTCGCGGTGAATTTGCGGGATTGGTCGTATCCCGCCGTCTGCAAGCTCGAAACCGGTGAAGTGCTGTATGACAACTTCGGCGGTCGCTGGGGCGCTCAACGAGAACTCGACCAGTTCATGCAGGCGTATGCGGTTGAAAAGGCTCGGATCGAAGCTCGCAAACGCGGGCACACGGTCACGGAACAGTCGCTGGCGGATGGTTCGATCAAGCTCACGGTTCAGGTCGGAGGTGTCGCATCATGAAGTGCATCGAGATCACCGTGTCCCCGACCGGACAGTCCAGCGTGCAAACCAAAGGCTTCGTGGGCAGCGAGTGCCGCGATGCCAGCCGATTCATCGAAGAGGCTCTCGGCCAGCGCGTCAGCGAGTCGTTGACGGCCGAGTTTCATCAAACCGCTCAACAGCAACAGGCCATCCAACAGTCCGCGTGATTGCGGCACATTGGGCGAAATCCCTTCTACTTGCGGAGGCCGTTGAGTGTGTGACCGGGAGCTTTCGGCACACGCTCAGCGGCCTCTGCGTTTTCCTCACTCTTTGAATTCTAAAGGAGGTCTCATGTCTTTGTCTGAACGGCTGGCCGAGCATGTGCGGGCCTGCTTCACCGGAATTTGGATCGAAAGTCACGAACACGAAGACGCTTTGCGCGACATCGCGCGGCTCTGTCACGAAGAAGATTGGCGGCTGGCAACGTGGGACATTGAT
>JAYVQJ010000849.1:0-5201 GCA_043777235.1 Planctomycetia bacterium | reverse complement strand
TATGGAAAGTTGAGATAAACCCTGCGGCCGGGGATGAGCCGCACGCGACGCAGACCGAGGTCGCGCACTTTCTTCTCAACTTCGATCTCAATGATCCTGTCTCCCTTTTTCTCACGCTTCTTGTCCGTTCGCACGGTCTCGAACGTCACGTCGTAGATGTTGGGAATACCGGGATACATCGGCTCGGATTGAAAGTGCCATTTGTCGTCGTCACCAAAAAAACCTTCTAGTTCGTCGAAATGGCCGGCTTCGTCCTCGACGGTGATCTTGATCTCCTCGCCAGCGGGCAAACTACGGAACGTCTCGTCGCTGACAGTGATCTGCAACAGTCCGGCGCGCGGATGCTTCGTCGAGTTCACTCGCTTCGAAGGCAACTGATATGTCAGTCCCAGCGTTCCTTGAACGCCATCGTAGTTCGTGAGCTGCTGTTGTCCGGTTGCCCCCGCATCGGCCACGGTATTCGTGGGCATCGTCGATGGTGTCAAGAGTGGGCCTTGGCCCATTCCCGCAGACATCGGCACATACCCTTGAGACATTCCGGTTGGCATGAGGTAGCCGTCCACAATGGGACCACCTCCCATCACGATGCCACCAGAGCCGCCGTTGCTTCCACCGCTCGATCCACCGCTGCTGCCGTGCCAGAATCCTCCGCTGCTGCCCCCGGACGATCCGCCACTGCGACCGTGCCATCCAAAATGAAACAGTCCGCTCGAGCCTCCGTGAAAGCCGGATAATCCGCCGCTGCTGCCGTGCCAGAAGCCTCCACTGCTCCCGCCCGATGAACCACCGTGGCTTCCACCAAACAAAAAGCCCAACCCCGCGTGGCTCGGAGCCGCATTCGCCACGACCAGCATCCCTGCCAATAACATGATGAGTTGTGTGCGACGAGTTTTAAGCATTCCGATTCTCCTGGTTCGTTCGACGACACGCCGTTGGGCGCAACGGGCCTGAGCGCGGACACTCCGGCGACTTCCCTTCAAAACTATCATGCGGGGCATGACGTCGCGTTGACTTGCTGCCACATTTCGTGAAGCCAAGCAGCCACTTCTCGGAACAATTGGATTACGCGAACGACAACGCAAAACTGCCGTATCGCGTTCAACTCGCACAACCCGCCGTGCAAGATGCCGCAACAAAAGGAGCCGAAAATGCTCGAACGACGTCTCGAACCCGAAGTCATGGACACGACCGAAGACGCACACGATTACGACGCGATGGATCACCGTACCGTCAACCGCGTCTTCGTCGATGACTTCTTGGCGTTCACCTCGGAAAGCGGATGGCAGACCCGATTCGCTGATCAAACTCAACCGCCACGAATTCTGGATGTCGGCACCGGCACGGCGCTCATTCCGCTTGAACTGTGCCGTCGCCAAGTCGCTTGTCATATCACCGCGATCGACTTGGCGGCGGAGATGCTCAAGCTCGCCGATCTCAACATCGCCGCTGCGGGCTTGCAAACACAGATTCAAACCGACCTGATCGACGCCAAACAAATGCCGTTCGCTCGCGACGCGTTCGACGCCGTCATCTCCAACAGCATCGTGCATCACATTCCGAATCCGTGCGCCGTGTTCGCGGAAATGATGCGTGTCCTGCGTGATCGGGGCCTACTATTCGTTCGAGATCTGCTCCGTCCCAATTCGCTCACCGAACTCGATCGCTTGGTCACGACCTACGCCGGGAAAGAGAACACGCATTCGCAGCAACTGTTTCGAGACTCGTTGCACGCGGCCTTGTCACTCGACGAAGTGCGACAGCTTGCCAAGTCGAGCGACATCGCGGCGTCGGCAGTCGCGCAGACGTCGGATCGCCATTGGACACTGGCCTGCGTCAACGGACGCCAATCGAATCATTGACGTGTGAGGAATTCGGCACTCGAAGACTTTCGAGGTCGCTCAACGGCAACTCTTGCCGATGCCGAGACCGCACAGTCTCGCCGACCGTCAATCTCGTTCTGATCCGCGAACTCAACTCAAGCTGCCAAGTCTCGCGCGACGATCTCCGAAACAAGGTTTCCGGTTTGCGGACAGCGGGACGGCGTATCGTCGGTCTTGCTCGATGTTCCAACGGATTGGTCTGTGGTCGACAAGGAGGATGGCATGCGTCCCTGGATGAAAATACTCGCGGTTGGCAGTGTGATGGGAGTCGTGTTGGGAGTCAGCCTGGCGGGCGAGAAGCCGGCGGAGCGCCGCACGCTCGCCCCCAAAAAGACAAGCCGTCCCGAGCACTTGGATTTCATCAGCCGCCCCGCTCCTGCAAGCGAACAATCCGACGCGCTGATTGATCCGATCGCCGAAGAATTGGCGGCCGAGATACCCGCCAGCCCGAAGCGATTTGCTCGATCCAAGATCCAACAATCCACCGAAGATTCCGTACTGGCGAAACCAACCAAACCCGTACTCAAGCGTGCGACAGATGCCGGTGACAGCGCAGCCAGTTTCGCGGACGACCTTCCACCGTCTCGCCCTACGCGAACTCCTTTGAAGACGGTCAACGATCACGTGGAACTCTTATCTCCGCCGGATTCCAACGCAGCGGATGAACCTCCGGTGGCTCGCAAAACAGTGTCGAAGAAATCTTCCACCGGCAAACAGCCTGCAAATTCCAGTACCAGTCCAACGACAGAGGCGAAGTCGCGATTGGCCGCTTCGGCCAATGCAATGGAAAGCGATTCCGTCAACGGCCTCATTTCCGCCGACTTTCAGCAAAAGCCGACCAACAAATTTCGCGTGCGACCTGCCAATGCCGAGCAGCAGACCGCTCCCGTCACGGACGTCAATGAACCACCCGCGTTGACACCCACCGCCAAGACCAGCCGTGTCTCCGTCGTCAGTGACCACGCACCGCGAACAACTCCATCTGCTTTGAACCGTTCGGCGAGAACGACGACAACCACGACGACTGACCGACCAACACCTGGTCAAGCTTCGTCGACATCCGGAACACCATCAGTCTCTGTCGAATGGGTCAAGCACGGCGAGATCAATGTCGGACAAGAATGCTCGTGCGATCTGCTCGTGAAGAACACTGGAAAAATTTCGGCCCGTGCCGTTGTCGTCGACGCGACCTTCCCGTCGTCCGTCCGATTGACGCAAGCGAATCCTGAGCCTGCCGTCGTCGCCGATCATCTGGAATGGTCCATTCCCGAACTCGCCGCCGGCGAAGAGCGAACGATTCACATCTCGATGATTCCCAGCCAACGTGGCGATCTGGCAACGACCGCCCACGTCCGTTTCACTGGCACGGCCGCGAGCGTTTTCAAAGTGGCCGAACCGTTGCTGAAGATCACCACCACGGCACCCAACGAAGTCATCATCGGCGACCCGCTGGTGCAGACGGTGACACTCACCAACCCCGGCACCGGTGTCGCTCAACACGTCAAGATTCAGATTGCAGCTCCCGAAGGTTTGGAAGCCACACGCGGCGACCGCGCGGCGATCGAAATCGGATCGCTCAATCCCGGTGAGTCGCGCACCATGCGGCTGTCGTTCACCGCCATTGCCGGTGGCGAGCAAACACTCTCCGTCGAAGCCACGGCCGATTCCGGTCTCAGTGAATCCGCAGAGGCGACGGTCAATGTCATCGCTCCGTCGCTCTCGCTGGCGATGGAAGGCCCCAGCCTGCGATACGCCGGGCGCGATGCTCGCTACACGCTCAGCGTCAAGAACGAAGGCCAAGCTGCGACCAACAACATTCGCGTCACTCATCGCGTCCCGAAGGGATTCAAATTCGTGAAGGCCGACAAGGGAGGAACGTTCGACGCCGACACCAGGTCAGTGAATTGGTTCCTCGGTCATCTCGAACCGCAACAGTCCGCTCAGGTCAAGCTGAACCTGCAAGCGACGGAACTCGGACAGTTCGACCATCAAGCGTTTGTCACTGCGGAACATGGTGTGACTGCGAAGTCGGTCGCAACCACCAAAGTCGAAGGTTCGGCATCACTGGCCATGGAGATTCAAGACCTCGACGACCCCGTCGAAATCGGCCAGGAAACCGCCTACGAAGTCCGCGTCAGTAATACCGGCTCGAAGGCCGCCGTGAATGTCGGACTCACCTTTGAGCTTCCCAGCGGAGTCGAACTGGTCAACGTGGAAGCGGTGACGCAGCACCTCGCCAAGAGCGGCCTGATCCTCTTCAACGATCTGCCGCAACTGGCTCCTGGAAAGACCGCCCTCTTCCGCATCCACGTCCGAGGCACCACCGAAGGCAATCAGCGAGTCCGAGCACGACTCACCAGCGAGTCCATCGAGCAGGAACTGATCTCCGAAGAGCTGACGAAGTTCTACGCCGAGTAATTGCGTCATCAGTTCATTGGTCTCACCGCAACTCGGTCGAGCGGAAACCAAAATATTTTTCGCCACGGACCAAACACGGATTAAACACGGATCGGAATTCCCAATCCCAACGTCCGAATCCGTGTTTCATCCGTGTTCCGTCCGTGGCCAAAACTTGGCTCTTTGCGACTCCGCTTGAGTCGGTCGAGTTTGTCCTCATCTCGCCACAATGACGTCTACAACAGTTCCGGAATCGGCCGCCCCTCGGACAGGATCGCGACCGGCCGGCCGGAGTGATCGAGAAAACTTCGCGACGAATCGATGCCGAGATGCCGGTAAACGGTCGCCAATAAATCTTGCGGAGTACACGGCTTCTCGGTCGGGAACTCCGCCTTCGAGTTCGTCGCACCGACGACTTGCCCCATTCGCAATCCGCCGCCTGAAATCAGCGCCGAGTATGCTTGCGGCCAATGATCGCGGCCGGTCCCTTGCGCGTTGTGACTCAAGCGCGGAGTCCGGCCGAACTCACCAACGACGACGATCAGAATCTTCTTGTCGAGTCCCCGCTCGAAGATGTCTTCGATCAGCGTCGCAATCGCGTGATCCATGTACGGTAGCCGAGTCCTCATATAGCCGCCGAAGTGTCCCGGCCGCTGAGCATTCAGGATGTGATCATCCCAGTTCGTGAACTCCGGGCCGTTTTGGGGAGTGTTGATCGTAAGATTGATGACCGCCGCTCCCGCTTCCGCCAATCGCCGAGCCAGCAGACAACCTTGTCCCCACAGATTGCGGCCATATCGGTCTCGCAGTCGGTCATCCTCTTTCGACAAATCAAACGCCGACGCCGTTGTCGAACTTGTGAGCAACTCAAACGCTCGTTCGCGAAACTGACCGGCGGCTTCGAGTTGTCCGTTTTGATCGAGA
>JAYVQJ010000848.1:0-5224 GCA_043777235.1 Planctomycetia bacterium | reverse complement strand
TCGACCGGTGTCCTGAAGCCGGGGATGTTTGCTGAGGTTGGCTTGGGCACGGACGAACGAGAGTCGCTGATGGTCCCCGCCGCCGCGCTGCTGCACCTCGGTAGTAAAGATTATGTCCTTGTGGCCGATGGGGACGAGTTCTGGAGAGTCGCGGAAGTTGTTGTCGGTGAGTCACACGACGAGGCGTATGAAGTGCTCGATGGTTTGAAGCCCGCAGACCGTGTTCTCGGTAACGGAGCCGTGCTGCTGAAGCCGTTGGTCGCGAAGGCACTCAAAACTTCCACCAGCGAGACGACGTCAAAGCCGTGACGCAAGTTCGATGAGCCGATGATTCTTCTCTGGACGAAATAGGCCACGATGGAAGCGACTGCACACAAGGACGAGCGCGAGGCAACAGCCGCTTCACATGGTTTGATCGCTGGGATGATTCGCTTCTCGATGCAGAAACGACGGCTCGTGCTGGGCGTGGCTCTGTTGATCTCCGCGCTGGGCGTGTGGGCATTCAATCAATTGCCGATCGACGCTTACCCGGACATCTCCGCTCAACAAGTGCTGATCATCTCGCAGTTCCCCGGACGTGCTCCGGAAGAGATTGAACGGCAGGTGACGATCCCGATCGAACTGGCGATGGGAAGCGTGCCGAATGTGGACGTGATTCGTTCGCGGACGATCTTCGGACTGTCGGTTGTCGAAATCGTGTTCGAGGAAAACGTCGAAAAGTATTTTGCTCGTCAGCGCGTGCAAGAGAAATTGACGGCCATGACCTTCCCTGCCGGAGTCGAGACGGAACTCGGTCCGCTGGCGACGGCGTATGGCGAAATCTATCGCTACGAACTGAAGTCGGAGGTTGGCCACGACTTGATGGAGTTGCGAACGATCAACGATTGGGTCGTGATCCCGCGATTGATGCGCACGCCCGGCGTGGCCGAGGTCGCGAACTTCGGAGGCCGCGAGAAGCAGTACACGTTGAAGCTCAATCCGGGACAGCTTGAGCGATATAGCCTGTCGCTCTCGGACGTGATCGAAGCGGTGCAAGCCAACAATGCGAATGCCGGCGGCAGCATCTTGCGGCGCGGCGATATGTCGTTCGTCATTCGAGGACGCGGAACGCTCCGCAACGAACGGGACATTGAAGAAACCGTCGTCAACACAATCGCCGGCACTCCGGTTTATGTGCGCGATGTGGCTCGCGTGGAGTTGGACTCGCGCGTGCCAGCGGGGATGTTCGGCAAGGATGACGTTTCAGAATCAGTCGAAGGGATCGTGCTAATGCGCCGCGGCGAGAACCCGTCGCAGACGTTGGCTCGCGTGCTGAAGGAAGTCGGCGAACTGAACAAGAACGTCTTCGCACAAGACCCGAAACTGAAGGGAGTCCGCGTCGAAGCGTTCTATAACCGGCAGTTTCTGGTCGATAGCACGCTGAGCACAGTGACTCACAGCGTTCTTTGTGGAGTTGGTTTGGTGCTGCTCGTGCTGTTGGCGTTCTTGGGCAGTCCGAAGATGGCGCTGTTGGTCGCCGCGACCGTGCCGTTCGCGCTGCTCTTCGCGCTGGTGTTGATGTGGATGACCAATATCCCGATTGGGCTGCTGTCGCTCGGTGCGATCGACTTCGGCATCTTGGTGGATGGCTCGGTCATCATGGCCGATGTTCTCGGACACTCGCTGGCGAAGCGGCGGAATCGTCAACCGACGGAAAGCGCAACAACCAACTCGAAGGACGGCGTTCGCGAGACGATCCTGCACGCGGCGGTTTCGGTCGAGCGGCCGATTTTCTTTTCGATGCTGATGATTGTCTGCGCGTACGTGCCGTTGCTCACGCTGACCAGCATCGAAGGCTTGCTGTTTCGCCCGATGGCTTTGACGGTGATCTTCGCGCTGCTGGGAGCAGTGTTGTTCTCGTTGTTCCTGTTGCCGGGGCTGGCGTCGGTGCTGTTTCGTCACGGTTACGAAGATGTCGAAAACCCGCTGCTGCGGCTATTGCGTCCGGTGTATGCCGCTGTGTTGCGAGGCTTGTTGAAGGTGCGGTGGTTGGTATTGCTCGCCTCGGTGATGGTGGTCGGTGGCGTGAGTTGGCAATTGCTGCCGCGATTGGGTTTTGACTTCTTGCCGTATCTCGACGAAGGAACGATTTGGGTTCGTGCGAACTTCCCGGAAGGGACTGCGCTGGAAAAGACCTCGGCGTACTCCGACCAAATGCGCGGTTTGATCCGCAAGTTTCCTGAAGTGTCATTCGTGATCTCGCAAGCGGGCCGCAATGACAGCGGGACCGACCCGTTCGTTCCGAGTCGCGTGGAAATGCTGGTCGGACTGAAGCCGATGGAACAGTGGACCGTACCGACCAAGCGTGCGTTGATCGCCGCGTTGGGTCAGCGGCTGCGAACCGAGTTTCCAACGACGCGATTCAACTTCACTCAGCCGATCATCGACAGCGTGACCGAAGTGACCAACGGCACGTCGGCCGACTTGGCGGTCGAGTTCTCCGGCGCGGATTCTGATGTGCTGATCGAGTTGGGTCACAAGACGGTCGATCTCCTGCGCGAAGTGCCCGGCGCACTCGACGTGAACATCGAGCAAGAAGGTCCGCAGCCACAGTTGGTGATCCGACCGGATCGTGCTCGCTGCGCGCGATACGACGTCCACATCGACGACGTCAACAAGCTGATCAATACGGCGCTCGGCGGCGAACCGGTCGGCACGCTCTACGAAGGTGAGCGGCGATTCGGGATCGCAGTTCGCTTTGATTGGGATTTCTTGAAATCGCCGGAGTCGATCGCTCGGCTGCCGGTCCACACGAAAGCGGGCGTGCCAGTTCCGCTGTCTCAAGTCGCAGACTTTGAATTGCTCGATGGCCAAACGCTGATCGCCCGCGAAAGCTCGCGCCGCCGCATCACCGTCCGCTGCAACATCGACGGCCGCGATCAAGGGAGTTTCGTGGCCGACGCTCAACGCCGCTTCGCTGGCGTCATCCAAGTTCCAGCCAGCTATCAAGTCCGTTGGATCGGCATGTTCGAGAACCTCGAACGAGCGACTCGGCACTTTCTGTACGTGATCCCGGTGACGGTCGCGATGATCTATTTCCTGTTGATGATCACGTTCCGCACGCAACGCGAGCCGCTGTTGGTTTTGCTGTCGGTCCCCTTCGCGCTGATTGGCGGAGCGATCGCTCTCTACGTTCGCGGCATGACTCTGAACGTGTCGAGCGGCGTTGGCTTCGCGGCTCTGTTCGGTGTCTCCATCATGAACGGCGTGCTGATGATTGAATGGATCACGACGCTCCGCCAACAAGGCAAGCCGTTGGACGAAGCGATCATCGACGGAGCACTCGACCGCCTGCGCCCGATCCTCATGGCCAGCCTCGTCGCAATCCTCGGCCTCGTCCCCGCCTCACTCGCAACCGGCCTCGGCTCCGACGTGCAACGTCCGCTCGCAACCGTCATCGTCTGGGGCTTGGTCAGTTCGATGCTGCTCAGCTTGCTCGTCCTGCCCGTGCTGTATCGCATTGTTGCGCCGTCTGCGAAGCCGAAGACGCTCTGAAATTCCTCGCGTCAAGGCGTTCAAAACAGTCGAAACGGATTAGTCTGGCGAAATCAGAAGCGAGGATATCGCAAGGCAAGCATTCTCCGAAGGATCGTTTAACTCCACTCAAATGCAACGATTCGCCAACTGTGTGATCACGGGAGTTGAACCATCGACGACGTTGGAAGCAGGACACGGAAGATGGACCGCAAGCAATTCGATGTCTTTCTGTCGCACAACAGCGCTGATAAGCCGGCGGTCGAGGAACTCGCGCGGCGGTTGAAAGGGGAGGGGATTGAGTCGTGGTTCGACAAGTGGCATTTGGTTCCCGGTGAGCCGTGGCAGCAGGCGCTCGAACGTGCGTTGGCCGATTCGTCGAGCGTGGCCGTGTTCGTGGGACCGGGCGGCTTCGGGCCGTGGCAGAACGAAGAGATGCGGGCGGCGCTGGCTCGGCGTGTCAGTGAGAGTGAAGGAAACTTTCGAGTCATCCCCGTGCTGCTGCCCGGCGGGACGCGCGAAGAGCGGAGCCGCATGCCGACGTTTTTGGTCGCGTCGACATGGGTCGAGTTTCGGCAGTCGCTCGATGAAGAGGAGGCGTTTCACCGACTGAAGGCCGGCATTCGCGGCCAAGCACCCGGCGCGGCACCCGGCGAAGCGGTGTATGAAGGGAAGTGTCCTTATCGAGGCTTAAAGGCATTTCAGGCCGAACATGCGGCGTTCTTCTTCGGACGCGAGGCTCGCATCGAATGGCTGTTGAACGCGCTTCGTCCCGCAGCGGCATCCAGTAGCGGAGAGACGCCGCGCGAGAATCGGTTTCTGGGAATCATCGGCGCGTCGGGGAGCGGCAAGTCGTCGTTGGCTCGCGCGGGGTTGGTGCCAGCGCTGCGGCAAGGGAAGTTTGAAGGGAGCACCGACTGGCCGATTGTGATCTGTCGGCCGGGGCCTGATCCGCTCGAAAGTCTGGCGACCGCGCTCGCTGCGGATGCGACGATTGGTTCTCGAATCGGCGATGTTGGCGATCTCATGGCTCGATTGGCCAAGGACGAGACTCGGCTGCATCTCACGACGCGAGTGGCATTGGGAGCCGACTCGGAATCGCAGCGTGTCGTCATTGTCGTCGATCAGTTTGAAGAGCTGTTTACGCTCCGATCCGAGAGTGCGACGAGCTTCAATCCGAGCCGCTCACTTCACGAAGCCTTCAACGCGGGCCGGTCTTATCACGACACGTTCAAGCTTGATCCCGGTGCGGCTCGCCGGAAGGCGTTCATCGACAATCTGATTTACGCGGCCGGAATTCCGGGAGGAAAGACGATCGTCGTGCTAACGGTGCGTGCCGACTTCTATGGTAAGTGTGCTTCGTTCGCGAATCTCGCCGCGGCGTTGAGCGAGCATCAAGACCTCGTCGGCCCGATGACTTCGGCCGAGCTGCGCGAAGTCATCGAACGTCCGGCTCAACTGGTGGGACTGGAATTGGAACGCGGGCTGACCGAGATGTTGCTGCGTGACATGGAGAATCAGCCTGGCGCGCTGCCGTTGTTGCAACACGCGCTGTGGGAACTGTGGCAACGACGCGAAGGGCGGCGGTTGACGATCGCGGCCTACGAAGCGATCGGCGGATTGGAAGGAGCGCTTGAGAAACAGGCGAATGATGTTTTCGAAGCGCTCAGTCCCGACGAACAAGAGACATGCCGTCGCCTGTTCTTGCGAC
>JAYVQJ010000847.1:0-5232 GCA_043777235.1 Planctomycetia bacterium | reverse complement strand
ATTTGATTCGAGCCACCCGTGCGTCGTCTGCTACTCACTACGAGCGATCTCTTTCGTCGGCAGCAATCGCGCGGCGGCGTTGACGAGTTCAATGAACTCGGTGCGGTAGCCCTGCTTGTCGGCTCCGCGTGACGACTGAGCCATTTCGAGGACCGAGGCCATTGTCGCGTTGCCTTTGTGCGAGGAGTCTCGCAGCAGCATTCCGAACTGAGCGACGGCGGTGGCCCAGACGAAATCGGGCGAGGCTTGCGAGAACTTTTTGCCGGCGTCGGCCACGGGGACGGAGACCAATTGGCTGGTGTCTCCGTCGGGAGCTTTGTAGCGCAGCTTGAGCGTCAGTAGTTCGTGGGACTCGGCGGCAGCCGGCGTCGTGGCGGCGGGAGTCTGATACTTCAGAGCATCGACGTTGCC
Source organism: Planctomycetia bacterium (assembly GCA_043777235.1). GTDB lineage: Bacteria > Planctomycetota > Planctomycetia > Planctomycetales > Planctomycetaceae > SXKJ01. The sequence continues at coordinate 4,821 of JAYVQJ010000847.1, read as the reverse complement.
TTCGGTCGGGATCGGTTGGCCGATGGGGACGATCTCGTACAGCGCGGTGACGGTGTGGCCAGCTCCGATTTCGCCAGCGTCTTTCTTGTCGTTGTTGAAGTCTTCTTTCGCGAGCAACCGGTTCTCGTAGCCGATCAAGCGGTACGCTCTGACCTGCGCGGGATTGAACTCGATCTGAATCTTCACGTCCTTGGCGATCGTGATCAGCGTGCCGGACATCTGCTCGACGAAAATCTTCTTGGCTTCGTTCAACGAATCGACGTAGCCGTAGTTGCCGTTCCCTTTGTCGGCGAGTTTCTCCAGCGTGCTGTCCTTGAAGTTGCCCATGCCGAAGCCCAGCACCGTCAGGAACACGCCGCTCTTGGCTTTGTCTTCGATCAGGCTGACCAGTTCGCTTTGCGAAGTCGTGCCGACGTTGAAGTCTCCGTCGGTGCAGAGGATCACGCGGTTCGTGCCCCCTTTGACGAAGTGCGACTGAGCGACCTCGTAAGCCTGCCGAATGCCGCCCGCTCCGTCGGTCGAGCCGCCCGCTTGCAGGCGATCGAGCGACGACAGAATCGCTTCCTTGTGGTCGCTCGTCGTTGAGTCCAACACCAAGCCGGACGCTCCGGCATAGACCACGATCGCGACGCGGTCGTTCTCGCCGAGCTGATTCACCAGCAGCTTCAGCCCCTGCACCACCAGCGGCAACCTGTTCGCCGGCTGCATCGAGCCGGACACGTCGATCAAGAACACCAAGTTGCTGACCGGCCGCTTGTCGGTCGCGATCTCTTTCCCCTTCAGCCCGATACGAGCCAACCGATGCGCCGGCTTCCACGGGCACTCGGCGATCTCGATGTTGGACGAGAACGGCACGTCCCCGTCCGGCTGCGGATAGTCATAGCTGAAATAGTTCAGCAACTCTTCGATGCGCACTGCTCCCTTCGGCGGCAACTGTCCCGATTGTAAGAACCGCCGCACGTTCGCATACGACGCGGTGTCCACGTCGATCGAGAACGTTGAGAGTGGATGTTGATTGACGGCAACGAATGGATTCTCGGTTTGATGGTCGTAGGCTTCGGTGTTGAAGCCTTCGCCGGCGCTCTGTGAGTCGGCCGGTAAATCACTCAACGCGACTGCTTTGCTGGAGTCAGCGTTCGAGGCCATGCCAAACGGCGACCCTTTTACTGCCGCCGAAGATGACTGTGAGAACGCTTCACGCTGTCGTTCGCTTGCTGGCGATTTCAGCGGATACGGAGTCCCGCCCGGCCTTGGCTGTCCGGCCTGATCGCCACAGCCGAGGATTCCGACACTCACTCCCGCACTGAACAACAACGCGCAGAACAATCGGCGCATGATGACCCCTTCGTCAAAGACGTGGTTGGAAAAAGCGTTTGCTGAACATCAGCAATCAGCAGACATGACCGCTCTGGCGCGCGCGCCGAGTGGCAAATCGAATGGTGCCATCCAGATCATCGAGCCACCGGAAAAATTCCCGTTGGAGACGGGAATCGTTCCGTTCGGCTCATCGACCGCCGTAAGAGGCTCGGCGGGGCGAGTCAGTTCCCACGTTTTGGGCCATCAACAGGGAGCTATTCTCCAAACGGTCAGGTTTGAAACATCAGCCGCAGGGCGCTAGCCCCGGTTTGAACCGGACGCTAGCCCGGCTTATTCATGATTCGGGTGAATTCACTGGCAGCCTGTTTCCCACCAGCACGACGCGCAAACGAGTGATCTTCTTTTGAACCACTCGCTTGCGCGTCGTGCTTGTCTTGGCCAATGAATCATCCAGGCTAGCGCGTTCCGGCTGATGAATGTTTCAGTTTCCGCCGTGCTGAGAATAATTATTTCGGCGTGACGATCACGCGGCTAGAGTTGATCTTCACGTCTTGCTTGGGACGGTCGCCGGAGCCAGTCGCGACACTACCGATTTTCAGCACGACGTCGAGGCTGGCCTTGTCAGCGGTCTTGCCGAAGACGGTGTATTGGTTGTCGAGATGCGGGACTCGGCCGAGACACATGAAGAACTGTGAGCCGGCTGAATTCGGATCGTTGGTGCGAGCCATCGAGAGGACGCCGGCCTCGTGCAGCTTGGCGTTGAACTCTTGTTTGATCGTGTAGCCTGGGCCGCCGGTGCCGGTTCCCTGCGGGCAGCCGACTTGAATCATGAAACCCGCGATGACTCGGTGAAAGATGATGCCGTTGTAGTAGCCGATCTTCGTCAGGCCGATCAGGTTGTTCGCGTGACCGGGAGCCACGTCGGGATAGACGTCGAGCAGAATTTTCCCCATCGTCGTGTCGAATTCGACTTGATAGGTATTCTTCGAGTGATCGACGTCCTTGAGCGCCGCATCCACTTCGGCTCGGCGATTGGTTCCAAAACTGGCCACGAGAGTTGCCTTTCGATGAGAGTGTTTTCGTATCGCCACTGCCAACAACGCCGGGCGAGAGGACCGAGGATCGTAGAAGCCGCGCCGAAGTTCTGCCAGGAATGCCTATCGGCAAGAACGGCCACCCCAGCGTCTTTGATGACGAGAACGTGATCACGCAAGGATTATGGGACTGCCGTCGCTGGTAACTCGGGGAAGCATCGCCCGAACGAAAGAAACGGACCTTTGCATCGCGCGCCAGAGCGTACTCCCGTCGCCTTGAATGTGTCGAGCCGCGTGCGCTTGCCTGTTGCGTGGAAGACTTCCACTCGCCGCAATGACACGTCGCCCCAAGTCACGTAGTCCAACTTTTTCAAACCGGTAAGGCCCCGCCAGTGCTCGTCAGTCATCGCCACATCGGGAAACGACAAACTTTGCAAGTGGTCCAATCTCAACTTGGAGATGCCGTCACCAGTCACTTTCGTCTCGCCGACATCGAGAGCTGTCAGCAACGGAAAGCGAACGTCGTCGATTGCACCCAATCCCCGATCCGTGATCTCGCAACCGCTCAATGAGAAGTGGGTTAGCGAAGGTTGGGTCAGAAGTGAGTTCAGCCCCTCGTCCGAAATCTGAGTCCCATTGAGAAACAGCACTTTCAAAGTGGGTCGAGCCGCTGCAGCATGTGAACCCAATTCTTTCAGTCCTGCGTCAGTCACTTTGGTCTTTGACATCAACAGCGTCGTGAGCTTCGGCATGTTGAAGGCTTGTTGCAAAACCTGATCTCCCGCATGGGTCTCGTCGAGAAGGAGAACCTGCAACGACGAAAGCTCACTGAGTTGCGCGAGTCCTTTATCGGTCACTGGATTTCCCCGAAGGTCCAGATACCCCAATTCAGTGAACTTTGTCAGCCCCTCGAAATCCTGGTCGCTTAATTGGCAACTCGGTAGCTCAATCCAATTGATCTTTTGGAACCGGCTCAGTCGTGAGAAGAACTGCGAGGGCAGCAGGGATCCTGGTGGAACATGCACAGACACCACTCGCCGAAAATTACCCTTCAGCCTCAGCACAGCCTGTCTCAACCAATCGGTAGGAGCTTTTGTCTCCAGCCAGTGATACCAAGCGGGCGGGAACTCCTGCCCCTCCAATCGACCACCGCGCGATTCAACTTCGGTGCGAAGTTTCTCCATCTGGTGCCGATCCACGGCGGTGATCGCAACCCACAACCCGACGAGGATGGCCACCGTCCACGCGATCCACTTCCACGGCGAGAACACGCGTGCGGCAATTGGCTCGTGAGAATCCTGCGACATCGAGAGGCTCCAAGCTCCTAAGGAACTGCCTCAAGTGTGGGCGGACTTCGCCGAAGTCCGCAAGCGGCGAGCGACCTCGATCAAAGCCGATTTCGGCGAAATCGGCCCACACAACGTCGGCCGCCGAGCGCTGAACAAACTACTTCGTATCTCTCAGCAACTCCAATCGAGATCGCAGGCCGTCCATTTCAAACGTGATGCCGAAGCTGGCTTTGGCGAACGGGAACAGCGGAGCGTCAAACTTCTCCGGCATCTTCAGTTCGCCGGGGTGGCCGAAGACGGTCGATTCCATCGTGCGCCATTGTTCGTTCCAGACGTACTTGCCTCCGCCGGGGCAGACGAGTTCGGTGTTCCAGAAGCGGCGATGCACTTCAACGGGATCGCGATCCGGATACCGACGCTTCCATTCGTTGAGGATCGGCAGATTGCTCCACGAGTTGGTTTGTGCCGCTTGCCGAGGATCGGCCACTTCCGCGAACCACAGAAAGTACGACGGCAAGACGTTTTCGAACTTCACCGCCATGCTCTCGCCCAACCAACCGGCCGAGGCTTCGGCGGGCGGAGGCGCGGCGGGCGGCTTGGCTTCATTCGATTTCGCGTCAGCGGCCTTCGCATCGCGAGCCAACTGCCGGTCGATCGCTCGCTTGATGACATCTTCGTTCGGCGAGAACAACAACCCGTCACCGATCGTCGAGTAATACGCCGCGATGTTGTCGAGTTCCGCAACTCCGGCGGCTCCGCGACGTGCAGCAGCGATTCGACCAATCGAAGACGCTGCTCCACAAGTCGCCTCGTTGCAGGTACGCCTCAGCCGCGTCATCAAGCTGAACGTCGGGCTGCATCTGCGTGACTCGCTGCCGCACGGGCCAACTCGGTTGAGCCACTTTGTAATTGGGGAGTTTTCCGTCGCTGAACTCGATCTCGTTCAACCGCACATGAAAGTACGCGTCCTCGGCAAATGCGGCCGAGCACAGCATTCCCCAACCGGCCAGTACGCACAGCAATCCACGACGCACCATGGCAAGCACTCCATCAAAGTTCCGTGAGGGAAATCAGTCACCGTCGGTCGCGAGACTGTACCGACCACTTAGCCACCGCGCTTCACCACGAACGCAACCCGCCAAGAGTTTCGTCCGATCCAACGTTCTTCATCCGAGCCCCGG
>JAYVQJ010000846.1:0-5236 GCA_043777235.1 Planctomycetia bacterium | reverse complement strand
AGCGAAGTTGCTCTTGGTGATCTGACAACTCGTCCGACAGTTTTGGCCCGCGACCCGGTCTTCGTTTCGCAACCACTGTAGAGGGAGAACCAGATGCGAGACCCCCGTGATGAGTCCATTCCGCCTGCGAATGGCTCCGGCGTCAATCGCCGCGATTTCTTACGAGGCTCTGGTGCAGCCGTCGCCGTCACCGCGCTGGCCACCAGCGAGCAGGGAGTCACCGCTCAAGACTCTGCCAAGAAGAACGTCGTCTCCGCCAAAGCGCAGGACGTGACGCTCAATGTGAACGGCAAGGACCACAAGCTGTCGCTGGAGCCGCGAGTCACGTTGCTCGACGCGCTGCGCGACGACTTGAACCTCACCGGCTGCAAGGATGTCTGCGACACGACCAACTGCGGAGCCTGCACCGTGCTGATCGACGGCAAGGCGACTTACGCTTGCAGCCGATTGGCTCACGAATGCACGGGCAAGAAGGTCACGACCATCGAATCGCTGGCGGCCAATGATCCGGTCGTGGCGGGGTTCGTGAAGCATGACGCCTCGCAGTGCGGCTTCTGTACGCCGGGCTTCGTGATGGCCACGAAAGCCTTTTGCGACAAGAACCCGGGCGCGACACTTGACCAAGTTCGCAAAGGGCTCGGTGGGAACATCTGCCGCTGCGGCACGTACGTCGGCATCACCGCCTGTGCGATGGAACTGGTTAAGAAGGGAGGCAAATAACTATGGCGACCGAACTCAAAGTGGCCTGGGGGCCTCGCAAAGACAACGTTTATCTCGGCAAAGAGATTCAACGCCTGGACGGCATTGAGAAAGCTTCCGGAGCAGCGAAGTACGCTTCCGACGCGAACCCGAAGGATTGTCTCTTTGCCAAAGTGCTGGCCTTCAAGGGCGGTGCCGGCAAGGTCAAATCGCTGGACCTCGAAGACGCCAAGAAGGTTCCCGGCGTGAAAGCAGTCCATGCCTTCGTCAAAGAAGGTGACGAACTGCTCTGGGATGGCGCGCTGGTCGCGGCCGTTGCTGCTGAACGACAAGAGCAAGCGGAAGACGGCATCCGAGCCATCAAGTTTACTTTCGACGCGACGGAGCACTTCGTCGATGAAGACGATTTGAAAGGGGCTGAGGCCGCGATGCGGACCAAAGACCTCGGCAACAACACGAAGGGCGACGTCGAGGCCGCGCTCAAGACTGCGGCGGTGGTCCACAAGGGTCACTACGGCGTCGCGACGATCAGCCACATGTGCCTTGAAACGCACGGCTCGTGTACTCGGTGGGAAGACGGCAAGCTGATCGTCAATCACTCGACGCAGAACGTCAGCGGTACGCCGTCGTTGTTTGCCAGCGAACTTGCAAAGCAACACAATATTGATGTTGATGCGAGTAGCGTGACCGTGTTGTGCCAATTTGTGGGAGGTGGCTTCGGGTCGAAGTTTGGTCCCGACGACTGGGGCGTCGCTGCCGCGAAGATGTCGAAAGAGGCTGGTCGCCCGGTGCGGCTGATGCTCGATCGCGCGACGGAACTCAAGATCGCTGGCACTCGGCCGAGCGGCTTCGCTGACGTGACGATCGCCGCCGACAAGGACGGGAAAATCGTCGCGTGGGACAGCCATCACTGGGGGACGAACGGAGGCATGAAGGGGGGCACGCTCAATCTCGCGCAGTACCCGTATGTCTTCGATTTCGAGAATCGCAATCGCAAAGCGACCGGCTTGATGACCAACGCCGGCCCAGACCGAGCGTGGCGTGCTCCACCACACCCACAGCTTTGTGCGTTGACCGACACGGCGATCGACGACATCGCGGCCAAGCTCGGCAAGAGCGCGGTTGATGTCTTCCTGGCCAACATCGACAAGACGCCGGAGAAGTTGCAGAAGACTTACGAGGCCGAAATCAAACGAGCGGCCGAACTCATTGGCTGGTCGAAGAAGTGGCATGCTCACGGCAAGGGTGGCGACGGACCCGTCAAACGCGGTCTCGGCATGGCCATCCACACTTGGGGCGGCCGAGCACACCCCGGCACTTGCACCGTCCGCATCAATCCGGACGGCAGCGTTGAATCGCTGAGCGGCACGCAGGACATCGGCACTGGTACTCGCACCGCGATCGCGATGGTGCTCGCCGAAACCTTCGGTCTGCCACTGGAGGCCGTGAAGGTCCGCTATGGTTCGAGCGTTTATCCACGCTCCGGCGCATCCGGCGGCAGCACGACGATCGGCGGCACCAGCGGCCCGAATCGCCGCGCTGCGATCGCTGCACTCGGCAAGCTGTTCGACGTTGTCGCCGAGAAGCACAAGGTCGATGGCAATAAGCTGGCGGCCAAAGGTGGCAAGATCTGGAACGACGGCAAAGAGGTCTGTACTTGGAAAGCTGCGTGCGGATTGCTCGGCATGATGGGGATCGAAACTCAGGGCGAAGGCCCGAAGGACGACGGCCTGACCAGCGAGCAAGTGGGCGGTGTGCAGATGGCAGATGTCTCGGTCGATACCGAGACCGGCATCGTCCGCATGAATCAGTTCGTCGCCGTGCAAGACTGCGGCCTGATCGTCGACATGCTGACCGCCAAGAGCCAAGTCTACGGCGGCCTGATCATGGGCATCGCGTACTCGTTGACCGAGGAACAAATCCTCGACAACAAGACCGGCCGCTACATCAACGCCGACATGGAGCACTACAAGCTCCCGCGCATCGGTGACATCGGCGAGTTGATCGTCGAGATGTACCAACCCGACAGCGAATACGAACGAGGCATCATCGGCCTCGGCGAACCCCCGGTCATCGCCTGCGGAGCTGCCATCAGCAACGCCGTCGCGAATGCCACCGGAGTCCGCGTCCCAACGATTCCGCTGACGCCGAAGCGAGTGCTCGATGCACTCAAAGCGGCGAAGGCTTGATCCAATTTCAAAAACTGTTTCAACGCAAAGACGCGAAGACGCAAAGGTGAGGACGACGGTGATTCCAGTAGTCAGAGTTGCTGATTGTTCCCTGAAAAACTCTTTGCGACTTTGCACCTTTGCGGCTTTGCGTTGAAAAATCCCATACACCCTTCCTCAATCCGAGGTGAACCATGCGATCCTTTGAATACGCTCGTCCTGAAACTGAGGCCGAAGCAATGGAAATGCTGGCCGAGCACGGTGGCAACACCGCTGTGCTGGCTGGCGGAACTGATCTGATGAGTCTGCTCAAGCGTGACGTGATCCAACCGGCTCGCGTCGTGGACATCAAAAACGTGTCGTCGTGGAAAGGCATCAAGCATCACGACGGCGGAGTCATGATCGGCGCGAACACGACGCTCGAAGAAATCAACGAGCACGCACTCGCTGCCGATTATCGTTCGTTGATGGACGTGATCGACGGCATCCGAGCCATCCAAATCACCGGCAACGGCACGCTGGCCGGCGACCTGTGCCAGCTTCCGCACTGCTGGTACTTCCGCAACGGCTATGGCCTGTTGGCCATGAAAGACGGCGAGAGCCTCGTCGCCACCGGCGACAACCGCTACCACGCCATCCTCGGCAACAGCGGCCCGGCGAAGTTCGTGTCGGCGTCGCGCTTCGCACCGGCCGCGATGGCGTGGGATGCGAAAGTGCGAGTGGTCACGAGAGATGGCGGCCAAAGTATTCAACTCGGAACTCGGAACTCGGAACTCGGAACTCTCCGCGACGAATGGTTGCCGCTGGATTACTTCTTTCAGTCGCCGAAGACGAACTCGCAAGGGGTGACGGTGCTCAAGCCGGGGCAACTCATCACTCACGTTTGGTTGCCGGCGGCGAGTGACACTCGCAGCGCGACCTATGAAGTGCTGGAACTTTGTGGACTCGATCAACCGCAAGCGAGTGCCGCATGCTGTCTCGGTCTCGATGGCGGCATCGTGCGTCACGCGAAGATCGTGCTTGGCCAAGTCGCTCCGACTCCGTGGGTTGCTCACGAAGCGGCGAAGTGGCTCGTTGGTCAGTCACTCACCGCCGATATCGCCGAGACTGCCGGCCGGATGGCACTCGCCAATGCGACTCCGCTCAGTCACAACGACTACAAAGTCACGATGGCTCAGACGGCCGTGAAGCGAGCGTTGCTGAAAGCCACGAATCAACTCGGCGAAGTTCTGTGATCGCGGCGGAAGTCGTCTCGCTGAAGTTTTGAAATCCGAGTCAGCCCCGCCGGCCGCAACAGCGATCGGCGGGGCTTTTTTGTGCGAGGTCGTCATGTCCAATCTTCGTCTGCTGATCGTTGCGTTGAGTGCGCTGTTGCCGTTTGCGGTGTGTGACGCACAGGAGCGAGAGCTCAAAGTCCGAGGTGACAAGAAACGCGTCGAAGGGGATGGCTACTGGATCTACAACGATCTGCCACGCGGAATTGAGCAGGCGAAAGAAACGAAGAAGCCGTTGTTGGTCGTGTTCCGGTGCGTGCCGTGCGAAGCGTGTGCTCAGCTTGATGAAGACGTGGTGCAGCGCAATCCGCGCGTGCGCGAGTTCCTCGACAAGTTCGTCTGCGTGCGGATCGTCCATGCGAATGGAATGGACCTGTCGCAATTTCAATTCGACTATGACCAGTCATGGTCGGCGTTTTTTCTGAATGCCGACATGACGATCTACGGCCGGTACGGCACGCGGTCGCATGAGACGGAATCGAAGGAGGACGTGTCGCTGGAGGGATTCTCGAAGTCGCTGACCGGAGCGTTGGAGTTGCACGCTCAGTTCCCGAAAAACAAAGCCGCGTTGATGGCGAAGCGTGGCCCGGACTCGGACGTGAGAGTGCCGGAGCAATTCCCGTCGCTCAAGGGGAAGTATGGTGCGAAGCTCGACTACGAAGGGAAGGTCGTCCAGAGTTGCATCCACTGCCATCAAGTCGGCGAAGCGTTGCGGCTGGTCGCTCGATCGAGCAAGCAGCCGATCGACGACAAGGTGCTGTATCCGTATCCGAACCCAAAAATCTTGGGACTGATCCTCGACCCGAAGGAGACGGCCAAGGTCCAGCAAGTCACGCCCGGTTCATCCGCCGAAGGTGACGGCTTCGTCGCGGGAGACAAAATCGTGAGGCTCGCCGGTCAGCCGATGTTGTCGATTGCCGACGTGCAGTGGGTGCTGCATCACGCCGGGGACACCGCCAAGTTGAGTGCGGAGGTCTCGCGCGGCGGGCAGACAAGGCCGATGACCATCACGCTGGCCAAGGGCTGGCGGCAGCGGGATGACATCTCGTGGCGAGCCACCTCGTGGGACTTGCGCCGGATGACGCTCGGTGGTAT
>JAYVQJ010000845.1:0-5239 GCA_043777235.1 Planctomycetia bacterium | reverse complement strand
AGGGAGAGTTGCTGTCGTCGAATGATCGTCTTCTCGGCTCTCGATCGAGCCATAATGAGCGATCCACAAACAACGCTGCGATCGAGCGCGTGAAGCTCGGCGAGACAATCAGCACGGGACCGCGCGAGAAACGACGTGTGACGTTGTTGGATGGATCGCTGCTGTCGATCAACGAACAGTCGCGAGTCATCATCAGCAGCGAACGGCGCGTGAAGCTGTTGGCGGGTGAAGTCTTCGTCGAAGTCATGCCCACCAAGAGTTCTGAACGATTCGTCGTCGAGACGCCACATCGCACGGTGACGGCGCTCGGGACGAAGTTCGATGTGAAGGCTCAAGATGAATCGACCAGCGTCGTCGTCACTCAGGGCAAGGTGCAGGTCAGCGGCGTGGAGGAAGTCATCGCCGCCGGGCAGGAGTTGATTGCGGACCTCACGGAATCGAAGTCGGTGGAACTGCGGCCGGCGAAGCGGTCGGCCTACGTTGTCGAGTGGGTCAAGGATTTGATGGCGGCGTCCGGCTCGATCGTTGTCCCGACCAGCGAACATGCGGGCGGGACCGTGACCGTCGTCGATCCGCAAGGACAAGAGATGAAACTCTCGCTGCGGAAGTTTCACGTCGATGTCCACATCGAAGAGGGGTTCGCTCGCACGACGATCGACCAGACGTATTTCAATCACACCTGGCAGCAGCTTGAGGGGACGTTCCGGTTCCCGCTGCCGGCGGATGCGTCGTTGTCGCGGCTCGCGATGTATGTGAATGGCAAGCTCATGGAGGGGGGCATGGTCGAGCGCGATCATGGCCGCAACGTCTTCGAGCAGATTCGTCACACGCGCCGCGATCCGGCGTTGTTGGAGTGGGTCGATGGGAGCACGTTTCAGATGCGTGTCTTCCCGCTGGAAGCTCGCCAAGAGAAACGCATCCTGCTGAGCTACACGCAACGGCTGCCGAGCGATTATGGCAAGAGCGTCTATCGCTTCCCGGCCGGGCACAGCCTCGATGGAGTCCGCGAATGGTCGGCTCACTTGCGCGTGAAGGGGGAGGCCGGAGCGAAGTGGTACTCGCCGTCGCATCTGTTGAATGGCCGCGATGAGCAAGGCGATCTGATCATCGACGGTCGCGAGGAACACGCGGCGTTGGATCGTGACTTGGTGATCGAATTCGGCGGGGTGGCATCGACCAATCAGCCGGAGGGCGCTAGCCCCCGGTTCGAGACGCCAGAACGGATCGGCACGCCCAGTCGGATCGGAACCGCAAACCGGGGGCTAGCGCCCTCCGGCTCAGTCGTCTCTTGGTCGGTCTGCGAACAGGACGGCTTTCAATACGTCCTGCTGCGGTATCGACCGGAGTTGCAGACCACTCGGCAACGCTCGCCGCGGCAGTGGATTTTCTTGGTCGAGAATTCCGCCGATCGAAACGACATCCTGGCCGAGACGCAGCGGCAGATCGCGACCGTGCTGCTCGAAAACGCCGAGCACAGCGACACGTTTTCGATCGTCCGCGCGGGGACTCAAGCGGAGTCGTTCCGCCGCAAGCCGGTGGAATGCTCGATCGAAAACGTGGCGGCCGCGCAGGAGTTCTTGCGAGGTGTCGCTCCGATCGGTGCGCTCGATCTGGAGCAAGCTCTGCAAGCGGTGCGGCAGCAAGTGCGTGGCAAGCAAGAGGCGTGGATCGTGCATCTGGGGACCGGCATTCCCGTGCTGGGTGAGCGTGATGAAACCACTCTGCTGCGGTTGTTGCCGGCGAAGGCGCGGTACGTCGGCGTGGCGGTCGGCAAGCGCTGGTCGAAGTCATTCATGGAGACCGCCGCGAAACACAGCGGCGGACATGTCACGCAAATCAACCCCGATGAAGCGGTCACGTGGCGTGCGTTTGATTTGCTCAGCACGCTCAACGCACCGCGACTGACCGAGATTGCCGTCAACGTAGCCATCACCGCTCCGCGTGATGAGCCGAATGCTTCGAGACGCTTGGATCGCGAACCAACTTCCGAGAGCAAAGAGCCGCTCGGCTCGTCACGCGGAGCGATGACGGCTACGGAAACCCAATTCCTGTTGCTCACGAACTCGCTGGCACATGGTCAAGAACTGGTCGCGATCGCTCGCATTCCGAAAGGCCAGCCGTTGCCGAAGTCGATCCTGATTACCGGCAAGCTCGACGGCGAGAAGAATCAGTCGATCCTTGAGTGTGAAGTCGTTGATCGCCCGACAAATCGGTGGTCGGACGAATGGGTGAGTCCATCGCAGTGCGGGCATCTGCCGCGGACTTGGGCGCGGTTGGAGATTGATCGACTCATCGCGCTGGGTGCCGCCGAGCACAAGCCGCAGATCATCGAGCTGAGCAAGTCGATGTCTGTGATGTCGCCGTTCACGTCGCTGCTGGTGCTGGAGACCGACGCGATGTATGAGCAATTCAAAGTCGATCGCGGGAGCAAAGATCATTGGGCCATGTATCCCGCTCCGGCCGAGATTCCGGTCGTCGTTGATCAGGGATCGTCGCAGCTCAGCCCGCTCGACGCGGCGAAGGAACGCTTCGTATTGGCTCAAGCGCGAGCGAAGTCCGCTCAGAGCAACCACGCACGCGCCGTCACCGAGCAGCGTCCGGCCGCAGACCTGAAACGCCTCGACCGTTTGACCCGCGCCGAGCAAGCCGATGTGCAGTTGATCGAACGCGAAATCCAACGGATCGAACAAGCGAACGTCGCCGCCGCCGATCCAATCCGCCAAGCGTGGGACTCCGTCGTGCAACGCCGCACGGCGTGGCAACTGCTTTATGGCCCGACGGCACAGCACCGCTGGAACTCTTGGGGAAAGCACACGCTGTGGAATGATTCGGGGCTGGGAATCCGCAACGAGCTTCCCTTGGATCTGTACGATTTCATTAGCGAAAGCGATGGTGTTTCGATAACGACGATCCACGAGCGCAATCTTGAGGAACTCCCAGCCTTAAGTGACCGCTACTTCCTGAGTCGTTGGGAAGTCAGTCAGAGCCAGCTCGGAATCCCGTCGCTTATCGTTCGTGACAACAGGTTAGACGGCTTCATCGTGCTCAGTGACGGTGTGGTGCCCAACGTATCGTTCCTCGCCAATCCGAATTTTCCGGATAGAGACGACGGCTTCGTGGAGTCGCGACTGCGATCGAACGGTTCCATGAATGATGTCCGAGTGACTCCGATTGACTCACCATTCAGTGCTGACGAAACACTCGCTCTCTTCGGAGAACTCAATGGCCGAGTGCGAGTTCAGAATCCCCTGCGAACCAGATCTCGCTTCGGTCGCGATCCGACCAGCCTGATGCCGATGGTCACTCCGCAAATCAGGATTCTCGAAGAGGAAGAATCACTGCTGGGAATCCCTTCAAGGCCGTTCGCGATCGTTCCCTCCTTCATGCGACCGGAATTGTTGGGCGTCCCGTTCGGTAATGACTTTGGATTCGAAGGGCGACAACAACAGAGTTTGTGGAGGAAACCATTCATCAGCGGGAACGACATCACCCGCTCCTCGGATGAAGTGCTCCAATTCACCCGGGGATATTTGGGAGGGGGACCGCGCAACTTTGCTTCTGACATTGCGACGTTCAGCGACTTCGAAGTGGACATGGATGACACCAATTACACCGATGCCGTCTTCACGATGTCATTGCCGCGTCGTGGCAGAGGAGGTTTCAGGTATGTTACCAATGGTGGATTCATGTTGCCGTTCGGCGAAGGCGGCGCGCCTGTGTTCGAAACTTGGCATTCGGCTTTCGAGCGCCGGCGTCGCTACGCGGATGTCGACATGAGTCATCCGCTGGCTGGCGTGCTGAAGGATTTGCCGAGCTACGCGCCCGGATTGCAAACGTGGCCCGCTGATCGACGGGCGATCGTCGAGCAAGCGTTGCCGACAAAGCCCCAGCATGGTGAGGTCGATGCCGAAGCGCGGCGGTTGATCGAGAAGGCACGATCGCTCGGTTGGGAGCGTTGGAGAATTGTCGATCTGAAATCTGAAATCTCAAATTTCAAATCTCAAACACGGACGGCCGGGGGCGGCCATCCTACGGTCATCGCTGACGGTGCGGGCCGGTTCATCTTGGAGCGCGAGGTCGGCGAAGGTCTGAAGGAAACCGTCATCAACGACGGTGTGACGTTGTGGCATCTCTATCCCGAGATCGGCCTGGGCGCGAAACGAACGCTGAGCCGCTTCCATCAATCGGCGATTCAATCGTTGATCCCGTGGTCTGTGCCGTCGGTGGATGACCTGAGCGTCGAGGCCGACGTGAAGATGGTCGGCGAACGGACCATTCGCATCACTCGTAGGATGGGCACTCTTGCCCGTCACGGAGCGAAGGACAAAGAAAAGGAAGACGGGCAAGAGTGCCCATCCTACGAACTCGTCTTCGCCGAAGACGGGCGGCTCGTTGAGTCGCGTGTGATCGGCGTCCCTGGAGTGCGGCGGCTCGACGCCGCCCTCCATTCAAGGAACTCTACGGCTTCCGATCGCCAGAATTCGTCAGCGCCGCGCGACAATCAACGCTCTCATTCCAATCGAATGGAGGGCGGTGTCGAGCCACCGCACTCCAGGGTGCTGGCCAAGCAGACGTTTGCTGCGGATGGGACGACCCGGCTGTTCGATGCGGATGACAAACTCGTGGCGGAAGTGAAGTACGAACGGCAGCCGATCGAGGCTCCGAATTTGGTTCCAGCGATCAACGATCTCGTTGTGCTGCCGCTGCCGTATCGTTCGACGGCGGGAGTTCCCGTCAGCGTGCCGGTCAACTTGCAGACCAATGAGCCGGACTTCGGAAAGCTTTCCGACGGCGACTCGCTGATGCTGTTGGCGACGTACTTTGCGGAAGCTCGTGGCGACGAACTCGAGAAGCTCATCCGTCTGAGATATTCCGACAAGGGAGATCATCGCATCGGGTTCGCGGTGTTAATGTCTTCGGTCAAGCCGCAGTACGCGGTGGCGATGAGTGCGAGGACGAAGCATCCCGATGAGCCGCTCGCGAAGTTTCTCGAACCTTTCTCGCTCTTCGCCGCACAAGGCAACTTGAACGGCACGCTCGACGCCGGGCCGTCGGCCAGCCCGTTCCTCAAGCGTGTCTGCTCGGCCTACAACCACTACTCCCGCTGGGCGACGGATCAAGCGGCGACTCGCGAACGACCGGCGGCGGATATTCAGCACGAGTTGAACGCCACGCTGCTGTTCATTCGCGACTGCCGCTCGGTCGATCTCGCCGCGAGGCTGTTGGGAACGGTCGATCT
>JAYVQJ010000844.1:0-5244 GCA_043777235.1 Planctomycetia bacterium | reverse complement strand
TTGCAACCGCTGGCTGACGACAAGCTCGGATGGCTGGAGAAGGTTTTGCAGTTGAGCTTCTTCGAACGTGAGCGTTCGCTGACACATTGGCTGTTGATCGACGGCCGCTATTGGACGCGAGCCGTGACCGCATGGTGGGTCTGTGCGTGGTTCACGGCGATCTGGTTCGCGTGCGGCGGTTTGTTGCGCGGCGGCCCAGTTCCGCCGCCGTGGGTCGTCGTACCGCTCGGTTTGGTGACCTTCGCGCTAAGCATCATGACCGCAGTGACGACGTTCTGGACAATCTTCGTCGGCTGGCCGGCGCTGATCTGGTTGAATTCGGCAAACAAAGGCTTGCCGCTGTTCGCTCACCTGCCAGTCAGTCCGCGCGAGCTGTCTGCATTGCGCCAACGAGTCGTCTTGCTGAAGCTGATCGTCATTCTGGTTTTGAGCACTCCGATTTTCACCGGCATCGCCTGGGCCACCGGTCAACCGCTGTGGCCGGTGCTGAAAGTGCATAGCAAACTGGCGTTCGCGCTGTTCGTGGTCCAGTCGTGGTGGTTCATCGGCTGGCAATTATCGGGATCGTTTTTTCGGACCGTCAGCTTCTACGTCAAAACGATTTTGCTGTTCCTCGCGTACACGGTGCTGACGGTCTACTTCGTGATCGGGGACGACCATCTGGAATGGTCGATGCCGTTGATGGTGCTCTGCGCGAAGCTGATGTCATGGCTGCTGAGCCGCACGCTCGACCGCCCCGTCTTCGATCTGACCGGAGCCAACATGGCTCGCCAAACCAACAGCTTTTCGTTGCAACTGGAGACGCCGAAGACGTGAGTTGGCTGATCCGTGACGCAGTGACGCAGTGAAAAGTGCAGAGTGACGAGTGCAAAGTGCAAAATGTCAGACCGAGCCAAACGGCAGGAGAACGACTGCCCGACACTCTTCACTTTGCACTCGCCACTCGGCACTTTGCACTCGCCACTTTTCGACGGACGTCCGACGTCCAGCCTACGATCTGTCACGGCTTGAGCTTCACCGGTTGCAGGCCCTTCACGATCATCAGGTCGGACTTGAGTTCCGGGCGATAGGTTCGCTCACCGTCGAGGCCCATTGACTCGCCAAGGTACTTGTCGAGATCGACGCCGTCCGGTTGCAGATACGCCAAGCGCTGGCCGTTCGGGTGCATTAGCACGTATTTCGGCACGCCGGGCTGATTCGCTCCCGAACGTTGGATGATGCCGGCACCACCGAAGCGTCCCTTCGGCGTGGGACGAGTTTGAATCGCCGGAGCGGTTGAACGTCCCGGCTGTGTGGGCCGATTCGGAAGGCTTGGGTTCGTCAACGGCGCGGATCGCACGTTGTTGGACGGTGCCGACGTTTGCGGACGGGCAATCGGCGCGACGGTTCCCGGTGCCGACTGTGCTCGCTGAGCGGCCGCGAGTTCAGCATCGCGGCGGTTGGTCTCTTCCATGATCCGAGCGAACGAGTCGGAGTCCGCTTTGACTTGCTTGTACCTGCTCAGCGACGCGAGTCGACGACTGGCGGCTGCCGAAGTCGACTCGTTGGCTTGCAGGTCGTGCAACTCGGCTTCGATGGCCGTGAAGTCCCAATCGCGAGTCTCTCGCTTGAGCATCTCCTGCAAGTGCTGGTCGACCGCAGTGAGCCGCTGCTGCGGGTCATTGTTGGATTCCGAGTGCAGTGGGTCGAATGTCTTTCCCTTCACGTCTTTCGACTTGGCGAATGGCTGCGGTGCGTCGTCTTCAAGATCTTTCGGTGTTGGAGCGGGACGGCGTCCCGGATCTCGCGGAGCTGGAACGCTCTTGTCGTCGGCCGCGACGGAACCCGTGTCAGTCGGCTCATGGCTGACCATATTGACCGGCACGGACTTGGAGTCACCGGAGAACGGATCGCCTCCTCGAGCGCGAGCGTTCGCGGCCGCCAATTGCCTTTCAGACGAAACGATCTTTGCTCCGGGAATCCAACGGAAGTGCCCCTTCGGAGATTTGATGCGTAGATAGTCCACTTCGCCACGCTCATCCTTCAGCGTTTTCTCGCCGATGATTTCGATTTCCTCGCCCGGTTGCAGCCGACGTTGCTCAACAAAGTGATCGTCGCCAAATGACGTGCCGACCCAGGCGACGACTTGCGTGTCGCTTGTGATGACACCGCGATCGTCCTGACGCTTCACGAACTCCGCCCGCACCCACGCGAAGCTGCCGGGAGGCGGCTCGATCATGAACCAGCCGCCGGGATCGTGCCGGATGACGTTGACATGATCCCCTTTGCGCAGCCGAGCCGTCGGATAGAACGGCTTATTGCCCGGTCCGCTGCGTGCGTAGACCTCATCGTCCGCGATGACCGCGTCGTACGGAAACTTTTGGCTTTGAGCTTGAGCGCTCGCGATGTTGGTGAGAACCGCAAGCGACGTGACCAACATCAGCGCGATGGCGATCGTTCGCATGGGAAGTCTCCGGGAAGAGGATTTGGGATTTCAAATCTCAGAATTCAAATTTGGAATCCGCGAAGGGACGGGGTTGATATCGGAATCACGAAACATGCCTCAAGGTCAGTCCAGCCAACGCACCTCGACATAATGCACGACGCACTTTGCACAGACGCCACGCCCCCGGCCTTGCGCCGGGGGTTCAACGGCTTTTGCGCTACTGGGTCGATCGAGGAACGTAGCGCAAAAGCCGTTGAACCCCTGGGACAAGCCCAGAGGCGTTTGCAAACTGCGTCACGCGGCTGACAATCGCGGAGCCAAGCATTTCTTGAGTCTCCGTGTCCAAATATGGCACATGAGAACGAACCCGCGCCGATCATTCGGACTTCGCGACCTATTCCAGCCGCCGAACCACGAGCTTTGGAATCGTCATGCAGGCTGGGCAAAGTGTGCTGGCGGCGGAGTTCCGGTGAGTATGGGTCACTTGTGGTGAAGCCGACTGTCTCTCACTATCCGCCGCGTGACATGACTGTCGGTGTCGGCAACTCGTCTGGCCGGGCACGTGAGTCGCCATCGCAAGGATTGTTGGGAATGAGAGTCTGGCCAGGAAAACCGTCGCCATTGGGGGCGACGTGGGATGGGACGGGAGTCAACTTTGCTCTGTTCTCGCAACATGCGAAGAGCGTTGACCTATGTTTATTCGACTCACCGGACGCGAAGCAGGAAACGCACCGCATCAGGTTGCCGGAACAGACGGATCAGGTTTGGCACGGCTATTTCCCCGATGTGAAGCCGGGGCAGCTTTACGGGTATCGCGTGAGCGGCGACTACAACCCGTCGGCGGGGCATCGGTTCAATGACAGCAAAATCGTGCTCGATCCGTATGCCAAGGCGATCGGCCGAGATGTTGATTGGTCGGATGCGATGTTCGGGTACGTCGTCGGTCATCCGGCTCAGGACTTGTCGCAGGACGAGCGGGACAATGCTGCCGGTGCTCCGCTGGGAGTTGTCGTCAGCGACGATTTCTCGTGGCGCGGCGATCGGCGGCCGAATACTCCGTGGCACAAGACCGTGATCTACGAGGCTCACGTCAAAGGCTTCACGCAGCAGCATCCCGACGTCCCGGAGGCTCTGCGCGGCACGTACGCCGGGCTGGCGACGAAGGGAGCGATCAAACATTTGCAGAAGCTCGGCGTCACGGCGGTCGAGCTGATGCCGGTGCATCATCACGTCAATGACCGGCACCTGATCGAGAAGGGCCGCACGAATTTTTGGGGCTACAACACGCTGAATTATTTCGCGCCCGATCTGCGGTATGCCTCGGCGAAGACGCCGCACGAAGCGGTGCGCGAGTTCAAGCAGATGGTCCTGACGCTGCATCGAGCGGGGCTCGAAGTGATTTTGGACGTGGTCTACAACCACACCGGCGAAGGGAACCAAATGG
Source organism: Planctomycetia bacterium (assembly GCA_043777235.1). Taxonomy (GTDB): domain Bacteria; phylum Planctomycetota; class Planctomycetia; order Planctomycetales; family Planctomycetaceae; genus SXKJ01. Next base: position 1,375 of record JAYVQJ010000844.1, on the reverse strand, counting down.
GCCCGACGCTGTCGCTGCGCGGGATCGACAACGCCAGCTATTACCGGCTGGCCTACGATCGCCGGTACTACGTCGACTTCACCGGCTGCGGCAACACGTTGAACATGGTCTGCCCGCGCGTGCTGCAACTGATCATGGACAGCTTGCGGTACTGGGTGACCGAGATGCACATCGACGGCTTCCGCTTCGATCTCGCGGCGGCGCTGGCTCGCGAGCTGCACGAGGTCGATAAGCTCGGCGCGTTCTTCGACATCATTCATCAAGACCCGGTGCTGTCGCATGTCAAGTTGATCGCCGAGCCGTGGGATCTCGGCCCCGGCGGCTATCAAGTCGGCAACTTTCCAGTCGGCTGGACCGAATGGAACGGGAAGTATCGGGACAACATCCGCCGCTTCTGGTGTGGCGACGGAACGGCGGTCTCGGAGTTCGGCGCGCGGCTGACGGGCAGCAGCGACTTGTACGGGCACAACGGTCGGCGGCCGTACGCCAGCATCAACTTCGTCACGTCGCACGACGGGTTCAGTCTGCACGACTTGGTCAGTTACAACCACAAGCGCAACGACGCGAACGGCGAGGAGAACCGCGACGGCGAGCATCACAACATCAGTTGGAACTGCGGTGCCGAAGGCCCCACCGACGATCCGAAGATCATCGAACTGCGAGAACGTCAGAAGCGAAACTTCTTCGTAACGTTGATGCTGTCGCAAGGCGTGCCGATGATTCGGGGCGGCGACGAACTGAGCCACTCGCAAAAAGGGAACAACAACGCCTACTGCCAGGACAGCGAATTGAGCTGGCTGAACTGGACGATGTCGCCTCGCGAGTGGGAGTTCTTGGAGTTCTGCCGAAAAGTCGTCGCATTATGGCAATCGCATTCGGTGTTCCAGCGGCGGCACTTCTTCCAGGGTCGAGCGATCCGGGGCGGCGACGTCCGCGACATCACCTGGCTGACGTCCAAAGGCCAGGTGATGACCGATGCCGATTGGCATTCGGAACACGCTCGCTGCCTGGGCTTCCTGCTGTCCGGCGATCAGATTGACGAGGCCGATGAGCAAGGCGAACCGATCACCGACGACTCGATGTTGCTGTTGCTGAATTCGTCTCCGGACGACGTCTTGTTCGTGTTACCGGCCGCGCCGACGAAAGGGGCTTGGTTTCCGGTCCTCGACACGGCGCACCCGAAAGCTCGACCGGCGCGCAAAGCGGCGGGAGCGTCGTTGAAGCTCACAGCGCGTTCGATGATGGCCTTGCAACTTCGCGAATCGGTGACTCCATCTGAGCCGCCCGCCGTGACTCGCACGCCACGACGAACAAAGAGTAAGTGACGCGAATCAGCACGACGTCTCAGGATCGGCGCATCAATAACTGTCGTCGC
>JAYVQJ010000843.1:0-5245 GCA_043777235.1 Planctomycetia bacterium | reverse complement strand
TTTCGATATCGCGCGACAGACAGTTGACTCGTTAGAATATCGCGACGTAGGACCATTCCCAGATGCCCGCTTCAACATCACGGCGAATCTGCGCGGCGATTTCTTCAGCCTCGTCTTTGCCCGACCAGAAGCGGTGTAGCTTCACGTCATCGCCCGCTTCGTTGTCCGTCTTCAACTGCTTGGCTTTGCGATGCACATTGTGTTCGATCAGCGAATCGGCGACGCGCAAGATCGACTTCGTGCTTCGAAAATTCTCTTCCAGTCGCACGACTTGAGCGTCTGGATAATCCGACTCGAATCGCAGGATGTTGTCGATGCGTGCTCCGCGCAAGCCGTAGATCGACTGGTCGGGGTCTCCTGTGACGCACAAGTTCGGGACGTCGTGAGCGAGCGCTCGAATGATCTCGTACTGCGCCTTGTTCGTGTCCTGATACTCGTCGACGAGAACGAACTGGTATTGGTGATCGAGTTCGGCTCGCAGCTCCGCGTTGCCTTGCAGCAGCGAGACAACATGCAGGAGCAGGTCATCGAAATCGACCGCGTTCGATTCGCGGAGCCGCTTTTGGTACTCCGGGTAGACGCGAGCCATCACGACGGTTTTGAAATCCATCGCCGTTTCCTCGCGGCGAGCGGCTTCAACAACGTCGGGCGTGATCAGTTCGTTCTTCAGCTTGCTGATTGCTGCGTTGATCTTGGCCGGAGCGTACTGCGTTGAGTCGAGATCCAAGTCGCTGAGCGAACGCTTGATGACCCCTCGCTGGTCGTCGGTGTCGAAGATCGTGAAGTTGTTGTGCAGACCAACCAACTCGGAGTATTCGCGAAGTAATCTCGCACAAAAGCGATGAAACGTGCTGACCCAAACTCGCGAACCAGGGACGAGTGACTCGACACGGTGTGCCATTTCCTCGGCAGCTTTGTTCGTGAACGTCAGCGCGAGCATTCGTCTTGGCGAGACGCCGCGTTCGATCAGCCGCGCGATCCGATGCGTGATGACTCGCGTTTTGCCCGATCCGGGGCCGGCGAGGACCAGCAACGGTCCCTCGAAATGCTCGACGGCTTCACGCTGCGTTTCGGTCAGACGGCTCGACACAACAGAACTCCCTTTCGCGATAGGCTCCCAAGTTGGAGCGTCCGACTATAAAAGTTGCACGGCTTTGGAACTAGGAAGCTCACATGTTGCGACCTCGCCGGATTATTTCGCTGCTGCCCAGTGGGACGGAAATCGTCGCCGCGCTGGGAATGTTGGATCAGTTGGTGGGCCGCTCGCACGAGTGTGACTATCCGCCGGAGGTCGAACGCCTGCCGATTTGCTGCCGGCCGCGAATCGACGTCTCGCTGCCGGGAGCCGAAATTGATCGGCAGGTCAAAGAACGTTTGCATGCGGGGCTGTCGATTTTTGAAGTCGATATGCCGTTGCTGCGCGAGCTTCAACCCGACGTGATTCTCACGCAGACGCAATGCGATGTGTGCGCGGTCACGCCGCAGGATCTGGAAGCCGCGCTGACTCATGCCGATCATGGACCCAGCGTGATTGATCTGCGACCGCAGCAGCTCGAACAGTTGTTCGGAGACATTCACGTCGTATCCATGGCGCTGCACGCGGCCGATCGCGGACATCAATTGGTGGTCGAACTTCGCGGCGGTTTTGAAACCCTGCGAAATCAAACCGTGAAAGCACGTCACAAGCCAACGGTCGCTTGCTTGGAATGGTTTGAGCCACTGATGACGGCGGGGAATTGGATCCCGGAACTCGTGGAAGTCGCCGGTGGCAAGAGCGTCGGTGCCGAACCGGGACAGCACTCACCTTGGTTTGATTGGAACCAACTTGTCGCGGCCGATCCCGAAGTCTTGGTCTTGATGCCCTGCGGCTGGAGCATCCCACGAGTTCGCGCCGAGTTGCCGTCACTGACATCCGATTCGCGCTGGTCGCGGCTGTCCGCCGTGCGTGCCGGCCGAGTCTACCTCACCGACGGTCATCAATTCTTCAATCGACCGGGACCGAGGCTGCTGGAGTCGGCTCAGATCCTGGCGGAGATGTTTCATCCGGCCGCTTGTGACTTCGGACACCGCGGCCGGAATTGGGAGAAGCTATGAATTGGTCGTTGATCATCGGTCGTTGGTCATTGGTCATTGTTTCGCTGGTCCTCGCCAGTGAATTGCGTGCAAGCGAGATCACGACAATCGCAGGGACTGGTAAGAAAGAGTATTCGGGCGACGGTGACCTTGCTCGCGACGCTGGCGCGGGAGAGCCATACGGATTGACGATTGGCCCCGACGGAGCTCTCTATTTTTGCGACATCGCATTTCACGTCATCCGACGAGTCGAAAAAGAAGGTCACATCTCGACGGTGGCCGGCTCCGGCAAGAAGGGCTACGCGGGTGACGGTGGCCCCGCAACGAAGGCGTTGCTGGCCGAGCCGTATGAAATCAAATTCGATGCCGACGGTGCGATGTACTTTGTCGAGATGGTCAACAACCTTGTTCGCAAAGTGGATCGTACCGGCACGATCTCGACGATCGCGGGAACGGGCCAATCGGGATTCAGCGGGGACGGTGGGCCGGCTCGCGAGGCGACGTTCAACAAACCGCACTCGATCGCGCTGGATGGCAAGGGTTCGCTCTTCATTTGCGATATCGGCAATCATCGCGTACGTCGCGTCGAGCTGAAGACTGGCCTGGTGACAACGTTTACCGGCACCGGCGAGAAGTCCGTGCCAAAGGACGGCTCGTCGTTCGTCAACGCTGCGGTCTCCGGACCGCGAGCGATTGATTTCACCACGAAAGCGGACGCGATCCTGGCGCTGCGTGAAGGGAATTCGGTTTATCGACTCGACCTCGCGAACAAACAGTTTGCTCATCTCGCGGGAACCGGGAAGCAAGGCTACTCGGGCGATGGCGGATCGGCTCGAATGGCGACGTTGTCCGGGCCGAAGGGTATCGCGATCGCGCCGAACGGAGACATTTTTCTGGCGGACACCGAGAGCCACACGATTCGCGTCCTGCGACACGACAGCGGAATCATTGAGACCGTTGCCGGTGACGGAAAGAAGCATGACGGCCCGGATGGCGATCCGAAGTCCTGCGGCTTGGCTCGGCCTCATGGAGTCTGCGTGGACTCGGCCGGCAACGTCTTCATTGGAGACAGTGAAAACTATCGAGTTCGCAAATTGGTCGTGCGCTGACCCAACGGCAAAACAAAAAAACCGCGTTGGTCGGTCCGAGGGGCAGCCGACCAACGCGGTCAAACGAATCTTGAAGGGCCTTAACAGTGAGCCCAACTCGGATCGCTAGGCTTAGTAGCCGTCGTTGCCTTCGTGCGGGGCACCGTAGCTGGAGTCCGGCTTGCCGCAGACGTCGACATATTCCAGCGGTTTGCAGTCGCAGTCGTCGCCACGGTCACGGAATCCAAAGCCGGCCACTTGGGCGTGTGGCTTACCCGTGAGTGAATCTTTGAACGCACCGCGAACGCTGTAGGACTGATCGATCGCACCGAACGCATTCGAGAGATCAACCAACTCGGCGTTGATGGCGTCACGAACCGAAGTCAGACCAACCACCATTCCTAGAACGGCAATTGTGACGACCAAGACCAACTCGGCCGAGATCACGAAGCCCGCTTCATCATTGAACAATTTTCGCATGATCTGTGTACCTTTTTGAGTGGAGAGAGAAAATCAATGAGCGATCCACTCCTGACTCGCGACAACTGGAATCAACAGCGTCTACTCCCACCGCGGATGAGAGCGTTTCAGGTTTGAACGGCCTGCGTCAGGGAGAAGCAGCGGCTATGCCAGTCGCGTTCAGGAGACGCTCAAAAATGGCCGAACGGAACGACGATGCCGATAATCGCCGTTGTTTCAGCGAGTTGCGTCAGGGCAACAAAATGTGATCCCTGTTGCCGGAGAGCAACAGCTCTCAAACGGTGTTTCAAAGGCTTGGCAAGCTCGACGGTGTGGTAAACGTTTTCTGTTTCATCGTTGAAACAAATCGGCTTTCCACGATCGCATTGTGACGGTGTGATTCGCGGAATGAACACACTTGCATACGGCTCACTTTCAATCGCGCAATCAAAGCGGACTCTCGAACCGTATTGCGATCATCCCGTAGTTCGACTTTCTGAGTTCTGGAAATGTAGGGTGGGACCAGCCCGCTTCGGGTGCCGGCCCACCAGACAGTTGGCCCGAAAATTCCTGGTGGGCCGGCGCGGCGAAGCGCCGCTGGTCCCACCCTACGAGAAGTCAGACCGTCGAAGTAGAGACACCTCAAATGAAAAAGCCCCGAGGCACATGAAGCGCCTCGGGGCCGATTCGTCGCTGCAGCAGTTCGTTACCGACAGCATCGAACTGTCGCTTCAGCTCAGACAACCAGAATGACTATTGGTTGCCTTCGTGCGGGGCTCCGAAGCTGGAGTCCGGCTTGCCGCAGACGTCGATGTATTCCAGCGGATTGCAATCGCAGTCGTCGCCACGATCACGGAAGCCGAAGCCAGCCACTTGGGCGTGCGGCTTAAAGCTGAGCGAATCCTTGAACGAACCACGGACGCTGTAGCTTTGGTCGATCGCGCCGAACGCGTTCGAGAGATCAACCAACTCGGCGTTGATCGCATCGCGAACCGAGGCCAGACCAACAACCATTCCCAGGACGGCGATCGTGAGCACCAGGACCAACTCGGCCGAAATCACGAAGCCCGCTTCATCGTTGAACAATTTTCGCATGATCTGTGTACCTTTCAGAGTGGAGAGAGAAATTAGAAAAGCGATCCACTCCTGACTCGCGACGACTGGAATCAACAGCGTCTACTCCCACCGCGGATGAGAGCTTGTCAGGCTTGAACAGCCGTGTCAGGTAGAAGCAGCGGCTATACCAGTTCGGTTTTCGGCGTGGCCTAGAGCCGCCGAAACAATCGAGCATGTCGCTAAGTGCGAATGAGGCAATGCGTTGCAAACTTGCAACAATTTTTCATCACCGTTGCCATCGCCTGTCGCCTTTCGAAGGACGTTTCAACGACTTGTCAGATTTGAACAGAGCGCTGTCTCATCGTTGAAACAAACCCCTGCTCCAAGGTCGCTTTGTGATGGGATGACTCACAAACTGAACACTCGCGATGACGGTTTCGTCCCGATCGTGACGAACGAAACGACGCTGCCGTTTCGGAAATTCCAAGCGGACTCGCGGACAACTTATTCGCATTCCGAAAATTAGCCGCGCGGCGCTAGCCCCGGTTCATGCCGTATACCCGGGGCTA
>JAYVQJ010000842.1:0-5255 GCA_043777235.1 Planctomycetia bacterium | reverse complement strand
GCGCGTGCCGGCTCATGGTCTGAGGCGGAGCCTCGTTAGTTTTGTGTGGGCGGGTTTCGCCGAAACCCGTTTCCCGGCGTCGGCGAGGCCGGGCCACCACAATGTTGGCACGAAATTTCATGGTGGGCCGGCGCGGCGAAGCGCCGCTGGTCCCACCCTACGAGAAGTCCGACAGTCGACGTGGACATTGATCGCATTTCAAATTGCGGCTTTGCAATCCAAGCAACGCAAATCGCATTGATCGAAGCCTTGATTGAAAACTGCTAAAACGCGAGGTGTCCTCACATTCTGCGAACATCACGCTGGCCGACACGAATGGGCGCTGCCATGCAAAAGTCTCGACTGCCGATTCTTCGATGTGCCGCGGTGATCTGTGCGATCGTCGCGATCTCGACCAGTAACGCTGACGAGCCGCATTGGTCGTTTCGCAAGATCACTCGTCCCAATCCGCCGCGTGTGCGCGCGACCGGTTGGCTTCGCAACGGCATCGACTCATTCGTACTCGCGCGGTTGGAGAACGAAACTGTCGCACCGTCTCCCGAAGCGGATCGAGTCACGTTGATTCGGCGAGTTACCCTCGACTTAATCGGTCTGCCGCCGACGCCGAACGAGGTCGCGGAATTCGTCGCCGACAATCAGCCCGACGCATTCGAGCGATTGATTGATCGACTGCTCGCATCGCCGCATTACGGCGAGCGGTGGGCTCGGCCGTGGCTCGATCTCTGTCACTACGGCGACAGCGACGGACACTTGACCGATCAGTTGCGTCCGGTCGCTTGGCGGTATCGCGATTGGGTCACGCGGATGCTCAACGAGGATCTGCCGTTTGATGAATTCACGGTGCGACAGCTCGCGGGGGATTTGCTGGACTTCAACGAAGTAACCCGAAGCGTCAGCGAGGGGGAGCGCTCCAAGAGACCTGGAATCGGAAGTCGTTTGGAGAGTTCGCCCTCGCTGACGCTTCGGGTTACGGGTGTGGAAACGCGATCTGATTTGTTCGATCGCCTCCTTGGCACCAGCTTCCTCCGGCAGACGCTTAGCAATCGCGAAGGGGGCGCGGACCTCGAAGAGTTTCGAGTCGCGCAGCTTGTCGATCGGACGTCGATGGTCGGCACCATCTGGCTCGGCCTGACGGTCGGCTGCGCGAGGTGTCACGATCACAAGTACGACCCGCTGACTCAGCAAGAATTCTTTGGACTGTATGCGTTCTTCGATGAAGTCGATGAAGTCAACTTCGACGCGCCGCTGGAACACGAAGCGGCGGCATATCGAGCCGCTCGGCCAGAGTACGAACGGCGGCGGCGTGAAGCGATCGCGAAGTACGACGTGACGATGGGCGGCTCGCCTGTCGAAGAAACCACACGCGAGCCGCGTTTGGCCACACTTCAGAAACAATGGGAAGCGAAGTGTCTGTACGCGGCGGCGCATCCCGGCAAGCAGCACATTTGGGATCGCCAGTGGGAAGTGCTCGGCCTGATTTGGGGGGGCCATTTGGGAGAGGGACAACTTGAAGGCTGCGAGATCATGCGGCGTCCGTGGAACAAACGAACGTCGCGCCAGCAGGCTGACTTGCTCGATTACTTCTTGTCACACGGTTCGGTCGTCGATCCCAAGAAGTTTGCCGAACTCAAGTTGCCGGAACTGCAAAAGCAGCTCGCCGAGTTGCGAAAAGAATTTCCCGCCGCGTTCCCAACACGAGCACCGGTGATGCAAGCCGCGTTCGCTCTGCGACAGACTTATCTTCACGAGCGCGGCGACTTCCGCGGCCGCGGCCCGGATGTATCACCAGGGATACCGAAGTGGCTCGCTGCTGTGGGGCAGGTTTCCAACCTGCCAGAGCCCAAGCACGTTGAATCCAAGCACGTTGAAAACGTGCTCCACGAGAAGGCGTCGCGGCTGGAACTCGCGCGTTGGTTGGTCTCGCGCGAGAATCCGTTGACCTCGCGCGTCACGGTCAATCGGATGTGGCAAGATTTCTTCGGCCGCGGTCTTGTCGCGACATCGGATGATTTCGGCACGCGCGGCGATCGGCCGACGCATCCGCAGTTGCTCGATTGGCTGGCAGTGGAGTTGATGGGGAGAAGGGGAGATCGGGTGGTGGGGAGCGAAGCCGAATCAGCCAACTCGCCGCTCGCCTGGTCCATCAAACGCATGCATCGTCTGGTCGTCACGTCGGACACGTACCGGCAGTCGTCACGTGCGCGAGGCGAACTGGCGACTCGTGATCCGAACAATGAGTTGCTGGCTCGACAGAACAGTTTGCGAGTTCCGGCCGAGACCGTGCGTGACGCGGCGTTGGCAGTCAGTGGGTTGCTCAGCAACACACTCGGCGGGCCGAGCGTCTTTCCGCCGCAGCACGAACGGGTCACGATGGAAGCGTTCGGCAGCAACGGTTGGAAAGTCAGCGAAGGTTCGGATCGCTATCGACGTGGGCTTTACACATTCATTTTGCGGACATCGCCGTTCGCGCAAGCGATCACGTTTGATGCTCCGCCGCCGGTCGATGTGTGTACGCGGCGCGACCGGTCGAACACCCCGCTGCAAGCACTCACGCTGTTGAACGATCCGGTCTTCGGCGAGATGGCGATCGCGTTCGGCGAGCGAGTCCGTCACGACGGAGGAGCGACCGATCAAGCCCGTATGCAATTCGCATGGCAGCTTGCCGTCGGCCGGCCTGCGACCGCTGTCGAACTCGAACGATTGCAGCGGTATCTCGAGACTCAACGTCGCGAGAACCAGGAAGACTCGGCTGCGTGGGCCAGCTTGGCCGGCGTGTTACTCAACTTGCACGAGTTCATCACGCGAGACTAACGGAATCTTCTGCTCTGCAAACGTTGAGAATCTTGTTGCGGCGAGAAGAATTTGGGCGGACACGAGAGTGGTGAGCTTCGTTCATTCCTTTGACCACATTCCATTGACAATCCGGTCAGAAAAATGCGGTCAAAGGAATGAATCGCAAATGGCTTTGAATCACTTCGATTGCGGCCTTGCCGCGCCACGAAGAACACTCTTTCACTGATGATTTCCCGGAATCTCGGTGTCGGCGCAGAGATTCGAGGCGATCAGAGACTGGGCAGTTCCTTCGCGTGGCCATCGGGGGAGTGCAATGCGGGGCGTTCGCTGCGCTCCTTCAAACCGCGGAGCACGACCAGCCAAAGCGTGCCGATGAGCACTCCGCTGACGGCCAAGGCCCAGGCACCGTCACGCCGCAGACGCGAGGCCATCGCATTGACCGGACGCAACACCGCTGACTTTCGCTCTTGAACGATGACGAACCAGCCGGTGTCGCCGACTCGGCGGAACGCGGCCAGCCACTCGCCGCCGTAGCTTTGCGGGTCGAGTTGTCCGACGGGATCGAGGTAGTCTTTCATTTGCAGCGTCGGTGACAGCTCGTCGGCGAGCCCGACGGATGACGAGCGCAACCGCACGATCGTGTCGTCGGACAATCGCAACTGGTCCTTCGCTGCATCCGAGAGTTGATCGAAACGCTCGTCGGTCAGCCACGGATGGTCGAGCAACTGCCACCGACGATTATCGACCAGCGCAATGCGGCGCGTGTGATCGACAGCGGTCTCGGCATCTTCCGACGAGCCTTCGCGCGGAGCATACGGGGCCAGCAACTGTCCGATCTGCATGGACCGGCCGAGAACACCGATGACACGCTCGTGCTTCTCATCCCAAACGGGCACCGTCAGCGAGATCGCGCCGCGGCCAGTCGCCGCGCTCTTGTACGACAGCGAGACATGCGGCTTCGAAATCGGCTTGATGTCGGCGGGGACCGTGTCTTTCTCGTACTGATCCCCCAAGCCGTGAAAGTAATCGCGGTGTGACCAATTCTCGTCGAGCGTGCTCTCATCGAGCGGCTCGCGCCAGCGTTGGAAACCGCGGTCATCGGTCAGAAACCAACTGCGGTCTCGGTCGAGACCCAACTGATGCTGCAATTTGTCCGCTCGCGATTTCGACTGAGCCAACAGCAGCCACAGTTCATTCCGATCCGACCATTTCCGAGCAGCATTGGCATTGATGGCAGGTGCCAATTGCGGATCGTCGGCCAGCTCTTCGAGTTCAGCCGTTCGTTTTGCGAGTTCGCGAGCGACACTGCGTGCGAGGATTTCGACCGAGAGAACGTCGCTCTCCAACGCGCGCGTTGTGACATTGCGCGTCGCCGAATCAACCGCGTCGCGCATCGAGTCGAGATAGAACATTCCCAGCGCGAGCATCAGCAACACGGGACCAAGCCCTCCCAGCGCCAGCAGCGGACGAAACGACTGCGACCGCGCACGCTGATCGAGCGCGTCGAGCACGGCTTGCGCATTCGGGAATCGCTTTCCTGGTTCCGGTTCGAGGCAGTGATCGACGATCTCGGCCAGTCGCCGATCGACTCCGTGTACTCGGCGGTGTGCTGACGGTTTCGCGCCATCGCGAACCAAACGCCGATACTCGGCCAATCGTTCGTCGAGCGACGCGGCCGATTCGATGCGGCGTTCGGCGTCCGGCGTCCGATGCGGCGGAGCACCACACAACAGGTGATACAGCACCGCCCCCAAGGCGTAGACGTCCCAGCGAGCATCCGGGACCGCTTGCAGATCCGCCTGTTCGGGAGCCATGTAAAACAACGTGCCGAGCGCCGGAGCTTGCTCGCACGACAATCGCGATTGACCGAAGTCACACAACCGCGGTTCGAAGTCCGTATCGAGCAGCACGTTGGCCGGCTTCAAATCGCAGTGCAAGATGCCGCTGCCGTGGGCATGAACCAGCGCCTGCAAAATTCCCTTCGCGATCCGCACTGCCTCGCGCGCCGGCAGCGGGCCGTCAGCCAGCAACGCGGCCAGCGAACCACGTTCGAGATACTCCATGACGTAGTACGGCGGATCGCTGTCCCAGCCAACTTCCAGCAAACCGACAACGTTTCGCGACGTGTAAAGAATTGCCAACTTCTCGACTTCGCGACTGAGCAGCGACCAGTCCAATCCACCGCGATGCGAATACACCTTGACCGCGACAAGCTTGCCCGTGTTCTTCTCGCGAGCCTGCCAGACCGATCCATACGCTCCTTCACCGAGGCATCGCAGGATCGTCAATCCCGGCACGCTAATCGTCGGTGCTCGCCGCTGGCTGAGGGCCAGCGATTTCGTCCGCGCAACATCATCCTGCCGTTCGGTGTCGCCGGATTTGGGCGGGGTCTTCGAGTCGGATTCGATCGCATCCATATCGGCAGGCATCCCAGCGAGGCTTTACCTCAGACCACCAGCCGG
>JAYVQJ010000841.1:0-5261 GCA_043777235.1 Planctomycetia bacterium | reverse complement strand
CGGGCGCTCCTCAGCCTCCCCGACCTTCTTGGCATCTCGCGGTTCCGTTCCGGGTTTTTCGGAGCGCTCGCCCTCGCTGACGCTTCGGGTTAGTACGGCGATGCGGTTCGATCGCGAGCATCTGCAGGAGGCTCGCCTGCAATGTCTCGATGCGCTGGGGCGTCACGAAGAAGCGCTGGCGTTGCGGAAAGTGCTGGTCGAGCAATCGCCGTGGCATCTGCACTGGCAGACGGACTACGCGAGTCGGCTGGCGCGAACGGGGCAAGTGGATGCGGCGGTCGCGTGGCTGCGAAAGGAAATCGACCGGCCGGTGGAACGCGAGACTCACGAAGAGGAAACGCTCCGCTCGGCGATCTACGACGTGTTCCGCACGCAGGCACGATGGGCGGACCTGTTGAAGTTCACGGGCGAGTGGATCGCTCGGAAGCCGGACTCGCAGTCGTACAACTCGGCCTACGCGCAGCATCTGTCGGCGCTGGTCTTCAACGATCAACTCGACGCGGCGAATGCGCTGGCCGAGCAATGGCTGAAAGAGTCTCGCATCGACGGGCCGCTCGCACCGGATCAGCGAGCGCGGTTGGAAACGGCAATTCAATTCGCGAATGGGCAGTGCTACCAACTGTCGTTCCAGCGACCAGACGATCGTTGGTTCGAGCCGGTGGCTGACACGATTCGCTTCTTCCTGCGACACAAGCATCACTCGGACATCGGCACGCGCGGCATCGGGAATCACTACTTCCTGCAAAGCGACGTCGCCGACCGGCTGCGCGGTGAGTTCTTGAGTTCGCTCATTCGCAACCCGCAAACTAACCCGAAGCGTGAGCGAGGGACGGACGACCCCTCGCTCACGCTTCGGGTTACATCCCCGGACCTCGCCAACCTGACACCGACGCAGATCAATTCGCTGCTGGGCTGGACGCTGTCGGGACGGATCGAATTGCAGGAACCGCTCAACGGCCGCAAGCAGTTGGACGCCTCGGAAGTGCCGAGCGAGATTTGGAAGAAGATCGCCACCGCGTTGAAGCCGCGCTGGGTCGCGACGAAGGATGTTGACGAGAAACATCTGCTCGGCGAATCGCTGCGGTCGATCTACGCGACCCGCTTCGCGGATTCGGAACTGCTGCCGTTCTTGCGCGAACGGTTGGCCGCCGCTCCCGTAGTTCGGACGCCTACGTCCGAACAAAACGAACGCCCGGACGTAGGCGTCCGGGCTACGGTGACGGACTATCGTGCGGCGTATGTCTCGTCGCTGTTCGAGACGTTGCTGACATCGAAGTGGTCGGACGACATCGAGAAAGAAGCGTTCGCGTTACTGCTTGAATTGTCGGACGCGAAGGAACCCGTTGACCAACTCGCCGTGCAGTTGCCGGCCTTGCATCGGTTGGTCGACGCGATGCTGGCGAATCGGCAATCGCTGGCCGAATCGCAGCTTGGCGATCAAGGGGAACAGAACAAGCTGACGCGTAAGGAACTCGCCGCAAAGAAGGGAGAGTTCCGCAAGACAGCTCGCGAGCAACTCGCCGCTCGGTTGTTGGAGCGGGCGGACGCGCTGATGTTGCAGAAGCGAGTTCCGCAGTTGGATGGCTTGGCGAATTGGATGCGAATCGAGAAGGCGTGGCTCGACATTCAACTCGATCGCAACCTGGCGCAGGTCGAGGAACTCTGCTGGCAGATCCTCGGCGAAGCGCCGCCGAAACAGACTGACGATCCGGATGACGAGGAGACTTTGACCGAACCGCAAGCGCGGCAGCAGTTCTTCGATGCAATGCTCAAGCAGCGAGCCTTCACGATGGTGATGAATCTCGCCGCACGGCGCAAGGCGGAACCGGCGACGATCGCTCGTGTGCTGAAGTTCATCGACGCGGGGATCCAAAGTAGCCCTCACGCTCCGCGTGAGGACAGCCGAACGTCAACGGACGCCGATCCCGCGAAGAACGCTGAAGAAAAAGCAGGCGTCAACTCCGCGCTCGGCAATCGTCTCGCGGAGCGACACGACTACGTTTGGCGAAACGCCAAGTATCGAATGCTGATCGCGCTCGATCGAGCGGACGATCTTGAGCGCGAATTGCGTGAGTGGATTCGTGCCGATGTCTCAACCGGCCCGTGGCGGCAGTCGCTCGCGCGGCTGGTGGCTGAGCGCGGCAAGCTCGATGAGGCGATCCAACTCTTCGAGGCGTGTGAGAAGGACAAGCTGCTGTCGGCTTCCGATTATCGAATGCTGGCCGATTGGTATCTCGTGTCGAACCGCCGCGCGGCTTACGAGCGGTCACGCATCGAGGCGTTCAAACAGATGCCAGAGCATCAACTGAGCAACTCGCTGTATCAGGTTCGCAACCGCTGGATGCAGTCGAACGTCCCGTTGCCAAGCGAACTCGACGAGAACACGCTGTTCACGTTCCGAGCGTTGTTCGAGAAGTCGGCTCAGCCTGAGAACTATCTCTGGCAGTTGCGAGAAATCTACGCGGCGTCACGCGACTTCCGGTTGTTGCAAATGATCCCTGATGCCGTGTTGGGCCGATCGCCGCAGCAGGTTTATTCGTTCCTGCTCAACTTACAGAGCCAAGTGCTGTACGAACTGCGGAACGAAGCAACGGCGGATGAGATACTGGCGCGCATCAAGCAACTACGAGAGCGAGGCCGCCCGGATGTAACCCGAAGCGTCAGCGAGGAAGTCAAACTAACCCGAAGCGTCAGCGAGGACGAGCGCTCCACAAGACAGGGAACTGAAGATTCGGAATCCGTGAAGCGTTCGCCCTCGCTGACGCTTCGGGTTACATCGTTGACGCCAACCGACCTGCGTGCGCTCGATTTGATGGAGGCGCTCATCGAGCGGAAGTCGTCGGAGTTGCTCAATCAGCCCGGCCCACATGTCGAGGCGTGTGTCGCGGCGCTCAAACGTGCCTTCGATCGCGATTGGGGCGTCGGTGAGCCGGTGATGATGGCAAACTTCCTGCATCAGCTTGGCACCCTGCCGCACGAGACGCTCAAGGCCGAGCAACTTCGCGAACTGCGCGAGTTGCAGAAGCGAGCACCGGCGAACTCGCGCGACCACTGGCGGATCACGCTCGATCTCACCGAGTTGCAGTTCTGGAATTACTCGCAAAAGGACGCCGCGCTGCGCGAGATCGAAGCGGAAGTCACGACGTATTCGCAGGCGAATGGTGGAGCGTGGCCGCATCTCGATAACGATCTGCTGGGGCGATTCGTTGCGATGCGCGAAGGAGCGAATCAGCACGCGGCGGGCGAGTTGTTGTTGAACACGTTCCTCGCGAAGGCGCAGAACGACGAGCAACGCAAATGGCTGAACGATCGACTGATGTCGCTGTTCAATCACACGCTCGAACATGACGGAGCGGTGTCGCTGGGGACAGGCCGAGCGAAATTGTTCGGACCCCTCGTGGCGTTGAACTTGAAGGAACTGGCTGCCGCGCCGGATGAGAACGTGCGATACAACCTCGTCGCGCGGATCACGACGACGTTCGACATCGCTCATCGTCACAAACTGCCGGGGACAGCCGACGCCGTGCGGGCGTTCGCGTTCGGGACGATGCCGGCGTTGCTCAAGCAACAGCAGGGGCAGTATCGCAACACGGTCACGGCCCCGCTGCACATCATCGGCGAAGTGCTCGGCCCGAAAGGGGCGTTGCAGTACATCGTCGAGCGGATCGAGCAATACCCACAGCGCATGGAATTCGCCTGGGAGAACTCGTGGAATGCGTTCGCCTATGAGTTGGCTCGACGTCGCGAGGAATCATCGAATGCGAAGCTCGACCTCAAGGACTTGGAGCCGCGTGTGCTCAAGCTGGCGATTCGCGAATTGCAACGCGAACTGCGAACGGGCGAGAACCGCAACCAATACATCTACCATCGCGGCCACCAACACTTCTGGGCCGAGAAGGGGGCAGACTTCGCCAAGGCCGCGGAAGAGGTGCTCGCCGAACGAAAGACATCGGGCCGCCGAGCGGTTGCCGTCGCGAATTACTTGTGGAGCGGGCTGGATCGCGGCCAACGCGCGATCGAGATTCTGCTGATCGCACACAAGAACGGGTTCTTGGATGAAGCGGCTCAGGTGCAGCTTGTGAATTGGCTGCACCAAACGAACCGCTGGGCCGAGTCGATCCCGCTGCTCGAACCGATCGTTCGAGACCGGCTGGACAACATTAATTATCGCACGCTGCTGATGGTCGCGTATCACCACTCGCAACGGCCGGAACAGCTTGCCGATTTCGTCCGGCAAACGGACGCGCACTTTCACACGTCGGGCCGCTGGACCGAAGGAAACATCGCGCAGTTCGCTCGCGGCTGTTCGTCATGCAACCTGCATGAGAAAGCCGCCGGCTATTTCAACGAGGCGATCGCTCTGCACCAGCGAAACAATCCCCGCAGCGGAGCGGGAGACGGCACGCTGTCCGATCTTTACCAGCATCTCGCGTCGACACAGTCCGCATTAGGTCACACGAAAGAAGCGGTCGATGCCGCGTCCGCCGCGATCGTCAGTTGGGGACCGCATCAAAATCAACGCGGCACGGCCATCGGCAGTTTGAACCAAGTGCTCAAGGACGCCAAAGATCTCGATGAATTCGTGAAGCATCTCGATGCGGAAGCCGCGAAGACCGGACAGGACAGTCCGATCCTCCGCAAGGCGATCGGGCAAACGTATCAATCGCGCAATGAGCACGCGAAAGCGATCGCTCAACTGCAACTCGCCACCGACTTGCAGCCGCACGACAAGGAAGTGCATCAAGCGCTCATCGCTTGTTTCGATGCGACACAAAACAACGCCGCCGCGACGAAGCAACTGCTCAAACTGATCGACCTGCAACACCACGACCTCACGCTGTATCAACAACTCGCCGAACGTTTGAAAGACAACGAGGCCGAAGCCGAACGAGCCGCGACCTCGATCATCGAATCGGCTCCGAACGAATCGGAGTCGCACACCGCAATGGCTGAGTTGCGTCAGAAACAAAACCGTTGGGCCGAAGCGATCCCGCACTGGGAACGAGTCGCGGAGTTACGTCGCCTCGAACCGACGGGACTGCTTAAGCTGACCGAAGCTCAATTGCACGAGAAGCAGTGGGACGAAGCCCGCAAGTCGATCGGCAAACTTCAAAAGACCGAATGGCCGTCACGCTTCAACAACGTCGTCGAACAGACGCGGCGTTTGCAGGAGCAGTTGCCGAAGTAGTCGCAGATGCGGTGATTGGCTGCTTATTCGGACTCATACGGATCGCAGAAATTAGCCGCGCGGCGCTAGCCCC
>JAYVQJ010000840.1:0-5266 GCA_043777235.1 Planctomycetia bacterium | reverse complement strand
CCTCGCTGACGCTGCGGGTTACTTTGCGGAAGTGTTCGGCGACGTGGTCGCAGACGAGTTGGAAGGCGGCGAGTTCGTTGGGGCCAGCCGTCTTCTCGACGGGGGAGCGAAGGGCGGCAAGTTGGCGTTCGACTTCGTCTCGCGGCAAGAGATGCAATCGTGTGGCGAGGATCGCGGCTTCGAGGACGGCGTGCTTCGCGCGGTTGAAGCCGAAGAAGTCTCGCAGGCGGCCGACGTGGAGGACTCGTGTGCGGATCTCGGTGCGGTCCTGCGATGCGTCGAGTGATTCGACTTCAAACTCGTACCAACGGCAGGCGGAGGCGAGGACTCGGCCGCTGATTTTTTCGGCGGCAAACGTTTTCGGCTGCGTGTCGAGTTTGCCGATCGCGGCTTTCGCCAACAGCAGAACGTCATCGACGACGTGGAACACCCCGTGCGGTTGTTGCTGCAAGTTGCGAAAAGTCTGTGACGTCTGAAACGGACGCAGGTGCAGCCACGTCAGCGACTCATCGACGATCGGTCCCATTGGCGCGATGTTGAGTTCGCCGGCGGAATTCATGCTGGTGACAATGCCTTCGAGAATCATGCGCGAATCGTAGCAGGCAGCCGCCAAATGCAGGCAGTCAGTCGGATCAACCTTTACGGGCGAAGCAGAATGTCGGCAACTTGAATTGGTTGCGTTGCATGCCATTTGTTCCGCTGGAATCGGAAAACATGTCTCACGCAGAGGCGCAGAGCTCGCAGTGGCTTGTGAAGATTTGTACGTTTTCCTCCGCGAACTCTGCGCCTCTGCGTGAGACCGAATTTCGCGGCAATTACATCGCGACGTTGCTGCTGCTGGTTAGCCGTGGCAGAATCGTCTTCCATGAAACCCAGGCCCGGCGACGTGCTGATGTGGATGCTCGTGGTTGTCGCGAGTTTGCCGGTGCTTGCCGAAGATGCGCCGCTGAAGGGTGATCCGGAGCAGTTCCCGCAGTCAGCGAAGCTGGCTCGCGATCGGCGAGGGGACGTGGTGCTCGAAACGGCGCGAGCACAATTGCGGCAACAGGACTTCGCGGCGGCGATCGTTGGTCTGCAAGAGTTGCTCGACGGGCCGAATGCGTTTCTCGGTGGCGGCGCGAGTGTGCCGAGCTTTGTCGAGGAAGCGAATCGGCTGTTACGCGAGATGCCTCCTGCGTCGCGCGATGCCTACGAACGTCTGCACGGTACGGAAGCGAATCGATTGTGGTTGGCGGCTCTGCAAAGCGGACAGCCGGAGGCGTTGCGAGAAGTGATCGCTCGATTGGGAGCGACGACCGCGGGTTGGCGAGCTCTGCGTGATCTCGCCGCGCGGCATGTCGATCGAGGCGAGTGGCAGTTGGCAGCGACCGCTTCGATGAAGTTGGCTCGGCATCCGCATTCGAACGTCACGAGCGAAACAAGCTGGATCGCGCGCTGGGTGTTGGCAGAATCGCGTCTGCCGGATCGCGACCGTGCGGCTCGCGAATTGTTGCAGCGGTATCGGAAGGCTCTCGAAAAAGCGCCAGTCCCTGTCGGCGCGTCGGGCAACAACTTGGCCGAGTGGTTGGAGAAGCAATGGACTCCGATCGATCCGTCGAGCCGACGGCTCGCATCGGATGAAGCCAACGATTGGCGAACCGCATTGAGTACGGCTCCGTCGGGGCACAACGTGTTTCAGTTCAATGCCGAGTTAGATGGTGAGCCGGCGAACTGGCTGAAGGAGATCCTCACCGAGTGGGGTCGCTACGAAGTCCCCGCGTTGCCGAGTGCTCAGCCGCTGGTCGTTGGCGATGTCGTGGTTGCTCGGTTCGTGCATCCCGCGAAGGTCGTCGCGGTCGATGCGAAACGCGGGAAATTGTTGTGGGAGCAGTCGCTGGTCGGGGCGCTCGGTTCGACAGCGACGGACTTGCAGCGGCATCCGGGGATCCGGACTCCACTGGTTGAAGAGTTACAGCGGCGCTGGTTTGGCGATTCGGTGCGCGGCCAGATGACGAGCGACGGAAGACGGCTGTTTCTCGTGCGAGACTTGGATGATCTCGATTTGAAACCGGGAGCCGGATCGCGTTTGCGAAATCATCTCGAAGCCTGGGACTTGGCGACCGGAGAGCGACGATGGCGAGTCGGCAGTTCCGTCAACGAACCGCCGACGGGATTCGAGGGGCTGTATTTTCTCGGCCCACCGCTCGCGAGTGACGGATTGTTGTATGTGATCGCACAGCGCGAGTTGCAGGTCGCGCTCTGGGTCCTGCGGGCGAGCGACGGACAGTTCGAATGGACGTTGCCGCTGGCCGAGACTGACCGGTTGCAATTCAAAGATCCCTGTTGGCGTCACATCGCGTGCCCAGTGACGTGGGCCGGCGGCCGATTGATTTGCCCGACCGGAGCCGGTTGTTTCGTGGCCGTCGATCCGATCTCGCGGTCGCTGGCTTGGAGCGTTCGGTTTGAGCGTGACGACATCGCGTCCGCGACAGGCTTCTTCGCGACCGATCGCGAACGACCGTTCGCGTCGCGCTGGTGGGAATCGTGGAGGGAAATTGAGAGTCGAGAGGAAGGCAAGTCAAACTCGCGACTCTTAATCGCTTCGCCCGAATCGCGGTCGTTGCGCGCGGTGAATGTTCAGACCGGCGACCTCTTGTGGCGGACGAAGTTTGAGGAACCGTTGTTCGTGGCAGCGAACGATTCAGCGGTGATGGTCTTCGAGCGAACTCGCGTCATCGGAATTGATCCGGTGAACGGTCGCGAGCGTTGGCAATCGCCGCTGTCGGCACCGGATGGAACGGGCGATTGGGTGGGAACGAGCTATGTCTGTCCGACAGGAAGTGGTTGGTCGATCATCGACTCAGCGACGGGACGAGTGCGGCGATCCGTGGACGGCTTCTGGTGGGACATGGATCGGCAAAACAGCAAGTCACCAAAATTTCAAATCCCGGACACGGGGCGTCTGGTACGAGTCGGCTCGCGTTGGATGGTCCTGTCGACGGGGCAGTTGGCCGTGTTTGACAGCATCGCCGCTCGCCAAGCTGAAGTGGTGAAGCGAACGCAGGCCAAGCCCGATGATGCCGACGCGCGCGTCGAGTTGGCGATGTTTGCTCGGCAGTTCGGAGACTTGGACAAGGCGGAGGAGTTGGTACGTCCGCTGTTGAAAGAGGCTGACACGACATCAAAAGCAGCCGCCGAATTGCGAGCGATTTTGCTGCGGCGATCCTCCGTTCAGCCGGCTGAGCATTCACGTCTTGCCGAAGAGTTGGGCCGACTATCGTCGGGAGAACGATCGGACGTGGAAACGCGACACGCACTGATCGAGGCGGCGTGGAAGACCAGCGATCTCGTGGCTGCGATGCGTACTGTGCTCGAACTGCTTGGCAAAATTCCCGAAGAGGATGTGAACGTGGGGCACGTTTTCAACGTGCCTGGCAAGAACACAACTCACGAGCACGTTGAAAACGTGCTTCATGTGCGGCGGGATCGTTGGGTGCAGGGAGTGATCGCGGATCTGTTGGCTCAGGCGGACGAGGCGACTCGGCCGAAGTTGATCGCGCTACTGGAAGAGCGGCGTCAGCGAGCGTTCGACAGCCCGGATGCGTTCTCGCTGCAAACGTTGGCTCAGCAATTGAGCGGCCTGCCAATGGGACGCGAGTTGCGAATGCAGTTGTCGGGACGAACGGGCAGCGGTGTCGGCTATTTGAAGACGAGCCTCGCACTGCGCGAGATTGCTCAGGGGACGGATCGAGCGGAGGCGGCTCAGGCATGGCATCGGCTCGCGCTGTTGCATGACTTCCGCAGCGAGCCGCTCGATGCGGCGGATTGCTATCGCGAACTGCGTGATCATTTGGCGGACGTGAAGTTGCCGGACGGACACAACTCGGCCGAGTGGCTGGCGGACGTCATGCCCGATTCCCTGATCGGTCGTGCGTTGACGGATGGACCGCGCGATCCGTGGCCGCTGCGATTGCCGAAGGTCTCGGCGCAGGAAGAGAACCACGACGACGTTTATTGCTATCAAATTTCTGTCGAGAGCCGCGATCCGTTTTGGCGGCGGATGTCGGTGTTCGTTGATCGAAATGGAAAGAAAGTCCGCTTCACCGGCGGCGGTCAACGCGGGCTGTGGGAATTGCCTCTGCCGACAGGGAACTCGCCGTTCCGACACGATTGGAGAATTCACCGCGGCTGGGGTCTTGGCCCGCTGCTCGTGGTGCAAGTGGGTGATGGGTTGCATGGCATTCAGCCGCTCGACGAACGCGGTGAGACGAACGCGAAAATCTTGTGGACGATCTCGACGGGACCGTATGACGAGTCCGGGCCAATTCAGTCACTGCCGGGGCAACTCGGTGTGCGGGGGGATGCGCATCGCTATCTCGATCGTTACGAGCAACCTGTGCTGGACGTCATCCATGCCAGCGCGGGATTGCTCTGTTATCGGACTCGCAATCGTTTGAACGCGATTGATCCGGTCAGCGGCGAATGGCTGTGGTCGCGTCATCGCTTGCCGCCGCAGGTCTCCGTCAGCGGCGACGGCGACCGGATCGTGTTGCGGATGATCGTGACTCACGAGATCGAAGTCCGACGCGGCTTCGATGGGAAACTGCTCGCGCGGCGCAGCGACGATTCCGATCCGAACTCGGTCCTCATCGAGCAAGGCCGGCTGCGTTTGTCATCGCCGTTGGGCAAGCCGGAGGAGCCCGCGTCCGCGCGGAAGCTGAGCTGTCAGGACATCGTCAGCGGAGAAACTTTGTGGCAGCGCGAATTCCCAGCTCGAAGTGTTGTCTTGCGAGTGGACGATTCCCGTTTCGGCGTCGTCGAGCCGACCGGGACATTGCGGTTCCTGTCGCTGATCGACGGACATGAGTTGTCGAAGCTCGACGTCTCGCTGCCGAAGTCGCTGTCGACCGCGCATGTCTTCGGTGACGACAAGCGGCTGTTTGTGATCCTGTCTGGTCCCGTGACCGAGGCGAGTTGGCTAGCGACTCAGCAAGACCGAGGGGGCTTTCGCCGACCAATGTTGAATGGTTGGGTCCATGCGTTCGATCGCCGATCGCTCAAATCGCTTTGGACGATCCCGGCCAAGAATTTGCCATTCGCCCTCGATCAGCCGAATGATTTCCCGTTCTTCGTGTTGCCGTACCTCCGACCGAGCGATGATTCGACGGACGCTCAACACACCGACGGAGTGCTGCACCTGATCGACAAGCGAACGGGCAAGGAAGTGCTGTACGACGTCGGAGGCGTCAACAACGTCTACTTCGCGCTCGAATCGGATGCTCTGCAA
>JAYVQJ010000839.1:0-5270 GCA_043777235.1 Planctomycetia bacterium | reverse complement strand
CTCATCACGCGGAGCGATGATGGCTACGTAGCCGTCACCGCTCCGCGTGACGAGCCGAACGGGCAAACGCGCAGTTATTTCTTGCGATCCGTATGAGTGTCGATTCGGGACGACTCGTTACAGACTGAAATTCAACGTGCTCCAAACCAGTGCCGAATGATGGCAATCGCACCGTATGACACAGCGGCAACAATTCCAGACGCCGGGATCGTCAGGATCCATGCCCAGATCACACGACGTGCGATCCCCCATTGGACGGCTGAGAATCGTTGAACGGCTCCGACACCGACAATTGCACCGGTAATCGTGTGCGTTGTGCTGACAGGAATTCCCATTTGGGCCGTGCCGAACAGTGCCACGGCAGCGGCCGTTTCGGCGCAAGCACCGCTGTACGGCCGCAGCTTGGCGATTTTCAGGCCCATCGTCTTCACGATGCGCCAGCCGCCGCACAACGTCCCGAGGCCGATCGCCAGGTGGCAGACCAGCACGATCCAGAATGGAAACGTCTCCTTGCCGGACTCGAAACCGGCCTGCCGTTCCTTCCACAGCGATGCGTACAGCAACGCGGCGATGATGCCCATCGTCTTCTGTGCGTCGTTGGTGCCATGTCCCAGACTAAATGCGGCCGCAGAACCGAGTTGCACAACTCGGAACCACCGATCCACTTTGGAGGGAAGTGCCCGCCGAAACGTCCACAACAATCCAATGATCAGGATCAAGGCCAGCACCAGTCCCACGAACGGCGAGATCACAATGTACTGCACCGTCTTGATGAAGCGGTCCCATTGCAACACGCCGGAAAACTTCGACGCGTGTGCCATCGCCGCTCCACCGAACCCACCCAACAATGCGTGCGACGAACTGGTGGGAAGCCCGACATACCATGTGATCAGATCCCACACGATGGCCCCGATCAATCCGGCCAAGATCACGTCGGGCGTGACAAACTCCTTATGCACCATCTTGCCGACGGTGCTGGCGATCGCGACACCAAAAACCCAGGCGGCTGCAAAATTCCACCACGCCGCCCACAACACCGCAGGCAGTGGCCGAAGCACCCGCGTGCCGACCACTGTTGCGATCGAGTTGGCCGCATCGTGAAACCCGTTGATGAAATCGAACGCCAGAGCCACCACAAGAATGAGCAGCACATACGGATGCTGCACAATTTGCCCCATATCGCGCACGAATTCTCCAAAGACCTGCTCAATCACTTCCATTCGGAGTCGCTCCAGTTTGGCAAGGTGCGGTCGGATCGCTCAACTTGCCTTCACGACGATCTCGTTGATCACATGAGCCACGTCGCGGCAGGCATCAACGGTGTTCTCCAGCCACAAATACACTTCTCGCTGTTTGATGAACGTCATGATCTCCGGCGGGGCGGCGAAGAGATCGGCCTCCACGTTGCGGTAGACTTCGTCAGCCATATTCTCCAGCCGGCTGATCTCGCGCAACTCGATGGCCATCTTCTCGGAGCTGATGTACTTGTTCTTGCGGAGCATGCTCACGGCCCGTTGCACATGGTTGCATGACTCTTGAATGATGAGCGCCATCTTGACCGCTTCCGGCGTCGGCTTTTCGATGCCGAACGCAGTCAACCGGAACGCCGCCTCTTCCAGGTTATCGAGCACGTCATCGAGGCTCGTCGCCAGCGCGTGAATGTCCTCGCGGTCGAACGGCGTAATGAACGTCCGGCCGAGCGACGTCAGAATTCCCTCGACGGCGATGTCGCACTTGTGCTCCAACTCGCGAATCTCGTTCATGCGCCGTTCGCGGTGATCGAAATGGTCCACGAGTTCCGCAAATGTCTGTGCCGCAGTGATGATGATCTTGGTCACACCGTCGAACTGGTCGAAGAATTTCTGTTCCCGCGGAATCAAAGAGAATCGCATGGTGCTCCTTGAGAGTGCAGCGAGGACAAACGGCTACTCGCGATCTGTCTTCACGCAAATTTTACGAATTTTTCACACAAACTTCGCGAGCCGGAATCTACTCGGACGGCGAACCGATTCGCAACTCGGTCACACCGCTGAGTTGCTCATCGCCGGCAGTCGAATGGTGAAGGTCGTGCCTCGTCCGAGGTCGCTGGCGACTTCCACGGAACCGCCGAAAACTTGAACCCAATGCTTGACGATTGACAGCCCTAGTCCCGTACCACCCAATTCGCGTGAGCGGGCTTTGTCGACGCGATAGAACCGCTCGAACAGCCGCGCGTGATGCTGCTTGGGAATTCCGATGCCGGAGTCTTGTACCTCGATCACCGCGCGGCGGCCGTCGAGTCGCCAGCGCACGAGGACTCGCCCACCCGCCGCCGTGTAATTGATCGCGTTGTCCACCAGATTGTTGAGCACCGTCAACAAGCCCTCTTCGTCCGCCCACACGATCAACTCTTGAGGCGGCGGCTCCGACGTCAGCTCGATTCCCTTCGACTGAGCGATCGGCAGATGCTCTTCAAAGCACGTCGTCACGATCGACGCGATCGCGATCGGCAGCAGTTCATAGGCTTCTTCGGCCGACTCGATGCGCGCAAGACTGAGCAAGTCGAGAATCAACCGATGCAGCCGCTCGGCCTGCTCGTCAATTCGTTCGAGGAACTTGCGGTTGTTGTTCGGGTCGTTGATCGCTCCGTCGAGCAGCGTTTCCGTGTAGGCTTGGATCGTCGTCAACGGCGTCTTGAGTTCGTGTGAAACGTTCGACACAAACTCGCGCCGCAGATTTTCCAGTCGCCGAAGCTCCGTGACGTCGTGCAACACGAGCACCGCTCCGGGCGGCGGATCACCCGGCAACGGCGACGCGATCAACGCGACGATCGCGTTCGTGCGCGGCACTTCGTACTCGACTCGATCGGGCACTCGTCCCGACAACACTTCCTCGACGACTTTTTGGACGCGCGGATGCCGAGCCGCCTCGAACAGTGATCGGCCAGTCGCCTGCGCGGTGGGCAAATCCAGCAGCGGTCCCGCTGCGGCGTTTGCGTAAAGAATCCTTTGGTGCGAATTGATCACGACGACTCCTTCAATCATCGAGCCGAGCACCGTCTCCATCAATTCGCTGTTCTCTTCCGATTGTCGCCGGCTGGTCTGAAGCTGTTCCATCCGTTGAACCAGTTCGCGACTCATCGTGTTGAACGCTCGTGCGAGTGAACCGATCTCGTCCCGATTCCGCACGATCACTTCCTGCCCGACATCTCCGGCCGCGATCGCCTGAGCCGCTTGAGTCAGCCGTTCAAGCGGACGAACCAATCGGCGTTCCAACAAATACGTCGCCAACAATGCCAGCAGCGTGACAACCGCCGCCGTCCCCGCCACCAACCGAGCGGCCGCTTTCAAGCGTGCCTCGAAGGGAGTCCACGGCAACGCGACACGCACGAACCCGCGCGGCGCTTCGCGCGAACCAACACGTATCGCGCAGTACTCAAACGGCTCGCCGACCGACAGGCTCGGCCGCATCGTGAAACCGACGCCGTGCTCGGCGGCCTGTTCGATCTCCGGCCGATCACGGTGATTCTCCATCTGCCGAGCATCCACTGACGAGTCCGCCAGCACCGTCCCGTCCGGTCGAATCAACGTCAGCCGAGTCCCGATCTTTTCCCCTAACGATTCCAATTTCGGCTGCCACGTCGAACGCAATTCCTCAACCGGAGCATCCGCAGATTCCCACGCTGACTCCGCCAGAACCTCCAGCACGGCAGCTTCATCGCGCAGCCGCTGCCGCACTTCCGCTTCGATCGCCGTTCGCTGACGACTCAAAAACAGAGCGACGAAGACCACCGCCGCTACCACCGTCAACACGGCGTAGGTCAGGAACAATCGCCAGAACAAACGCGATGACCACATATCCGACTCACGACCACACGCTGAGGAATTCGATTTGGTTCTGCATCGACTCCGCCGTTTCAGACACAATCAATCGGAGTAGCCGCCGCATCTGTTCGCCAATCGAGAATTATTTTTGACGACCGACGATGATTCCAAAATGATTGCGGCTCGCGGCCAACCAATTGGTGTGCAATACGCAGAAGTCGCCAACATTGAACGTGTAAATCACGCGCTCAACCTGCGACGCGAACTGCAAATGGTCCTCGTCCGATGCTCCCAGCAGATCGGCATCGAGAGCCGTTAGGACATCGACGCCTCGTATTCTTAACGCCGCCACCAGGGCGTAATTCATCGAATCCTCATCAAGGTAGATTCGGATCTTCATGACAGCGTCTTGCCACGCGATTCGCGAGCAGCCATTTCAAGTTGTTCTGCTTCGGCATCCTCGGCTGCCATCGCGACGTCAATCTCGCTTCGATTCGCGTGATAAAACGCGAGCGCCGCGTAGATTTGAGCCAACGTGAGATGTGGAATCTCACGGACGATCTCCTCGGGAGAAAGACCAAGTTGATACCAACCGACGATCCGATTCACCGTGACTCCCGTGCCGACGATAATCGGCCGCCCGCCGCGGATGCTCGGATTCGATGTAATCAACCCACTAATTTCGGTCATCGTGATCATTGGAAACCTCACAGTCGGTTCGGCAAAAGATACTTGGCCCAAAGACCTGTTGACCAATTGATTCTGGCCAACAATCGGATTGAACGCTTACTTCGGCTGTCCCAATTGCACTTTCAGGGTCACTCGTTCCCCTTTGCGAAGCACGATGACTTCGACTTCCTCGCCCGGCTTGAACTTTCGCAGAGCGAGGTCGAAGTCGTCGAGGTTCGTGATCTTGTTCTTGCCGAGTTCAACGATCACGTCGGCCGCTTTGATTCCCGCTTTGTCGGCGGGGCTTCCGCCAGCGACTCCAGTGAGGGCGTAACCGGGCGTCTCGTTTCCGAGATCGGGGATCGAACCGAAGTACGGCCGGCTGCCGCCACTTCGTGTCTGAGCTTGATCGCCGGAACCTTTGACCTCGACGTACTGCGGCCTCTCCGGCGTGTTCACGGTTTCGAGCGTGACCTGCTCGACCATGTCCACGACGCGAGCCATGCCGTCGTAATTGATCAAGTTCCAATCATCACCGGGACGGTGATATTCGGAGTGTGTGCCGGTGAAGAAGTGCAGCACCGGAATCTTTCTGGCATAGAACGACGACTGATCGCTGGGGCCGAACCCTTCCGGCTTGAGCATGATCTCGAACTTGTGCGGAGCGTTCGCCTTTTCCAGTTCCCCCTTCCAGTGCGGCGACGTGCCGGTGCCGTAGATGATCAGCTTGTTGTCCTTGAGCCGCCCAACCATATCCATGTTGATCATCGCGACCGTTTTGTCGAGCGGATAAATCGG
>JAYVQJ010000838.1:0-5278 GCA_043777235.1 Planctomycetia bacterium | reverse complement strand
GCTCCCGCGTTTCTGAGCCGCCCACTTCCCCGGCCAAAGAAGTTCGTCGGCGTTGAGCGTCGCCAACCACGGTTTCAAGAGTTCCACGAGTTCGCTCGTCAACGGAAGTTCGTCACCGCGTCGCGCCTTCTCGTGTTTCGCTTCGATGCGCACGGTCGGTGAGTCCGTCGTGAAATTGAATGAGCGAGGCGTCAACGAATTCAGTTCCTTCGCGCGAAGTCCCGTTGATACCGCCGTGGCGTAGAGTGTGAACCGCTGCCAACCCGTGAGACTGAGATACGGCTTGCCCTTTCGAGTGGCATCCAACACGCGGCCGAGTTCGTCTTCGGACAGCACACGCCGAACACAGCGAATATCCGCTTGAGCGTTCCCGCGTCGCAGTCGAGACACCGGGTTCAAAGTCGTGCGGCCATCTTCCACGAGCCACGAAAAGAATTGCTTGATGGCGGCGATGATGTGATTGATCGTCTGCTGTGCGTTGCCGGCTTTCGTTTCGGTCGGTCGTTTCAGGTCCGCGAGATAGCGTTCGATCCGACTGAGCGACACGTCGCTGAGAAATACAAAGCCGCAACTCTCGACCATGCGGCGGACACGCGGGACAGCGGTTTTCCAATGGGCATCAGTGCAACCTCGATTGCGGAGCGTCTGCTCGAAATCGTCAACGTGTTCGATCAACCGTTTGGAGTTCGCGGCTACGCGGCTGTCAATCAAGCCGATCTTGGCGAGTCGATTCCGCACCGTGGACGGAAGCAAGTCGATCCAGCGCATCAAATCCGGGTCAGGCGTGTTGTTCAAACTCCGCGCCGCGATCAGCTTTTGCAACCGTCCCGACAAGTCCCACGTCGCCCCTTTGTCCGTGAACCCCGGAATCCGCTGGATGCGTTCCAAGTGGTCGGTGAGTTCGACATACCACTTGCTCGATTCCCGCGTCTTACCGGCGCGGTCGGTGTATTTCTGCCGGAACACTCGCATGATGTGCCTACCTTTCTACGATGCCGAGCGGACAGAGTCCGTGCAAATCTCGGCCAAAACGCTGTTCTCGCTACTCTACTACGCCACTCGACCTTTCTGCCGAATCTTTTGGTTGACTCCGCGTCTCTCCCGTGCCGATAATCCTCACCGGAATTGCCCGCCTAACCGAACTGACGCCCTACGGCGTACTTTCCCCGCAAGGGGATAGGTGGCGGGTTTTTTTATTGGGGCCACGCTTCAACGCTCCGTTCTTTGGCTGCAATCAGTTGGCGATAGCTGCTGTCGCCGTGTTTGATGGAATGCCAGACGGCTCCGCAAACCATGTCCGCCAGTTGCACCAAATTGTTCGTCTCCGAATCCACGAGTTTGACCTTTTTGATGTGCCGTTGGTCTGGCGTATTCACCTCGCGCTTGAGGTCGTTGGCGAACGATTCGCGAAATGCTTTGTCGCCCGATCCATCCACGATGACGGTGGCGTCTGTCAGATTGGGTTTCAGACTCTCAAACACCAGTCGCGTTGTTTCTTTGATGACCGACTCTTTGAACTGGAATTCGTGACCACTCAGTTTTCGCTTGTTCAACACCACAGACAGGTATTGGAACTCGAATCGTTTGACGTGTGAGAGAAACGCCAGCCGTGTTGGTTCTCGCGCGTCGTGGAATCGGAATTCCTTCCGTTCGGGAAATCCAATCTGTCGTCGCAGTTCTGCAAACGATTCATCGCAACGCTGCGCCTCATCCAATTCTTCAAACAAGACGGCAGTGACCACAAAGAACTCGGACGAGCCTTTGTCGAGCTTCATGCCCGCGTCACCGGATTCATCCACGAAGACCAGCATCGTGCCTACGCCTTCCAGAGAGGACTACATCGTCCCTCGATAATGGTATCGACTCGCCCGCCGACTTTGCTGGGAGCCTTTCTCGACCAGTTCCAAGAGTCCGTCGATTTGAAAGAGCATCAGCCAGCGGTGAGCGACACCGCGATTGACCTTGAACAGTCGCTCGACTGTGCCGCAACTCAGGTAGAACGGTTGCGAGCCGGCGGAGCGTTGCAGTTCGCGGCACAGTCGAGCCAGCAAGCGGACTTGCTCGCCGTCGTACCCGAGCGCGTCCACTTCGGGCGGGTCAACACTTCCCAGAGCGTCCGAGAACAGTTTCGCCATTGGTTCCGTCCCCTTCGGAAATTTGACCCGCGACCAACCACGAACAAAGTCGATCCACGTTTCCTCGAATGCCTTGGTCGTGATGAATGGTTTCGCCAGCGAATGCCACTGAGTCACGAGCGGCTTGAGAAACGACAGCGGAGCATCGACCAACGATGGGACCGCTTTCAACGCGCGGGCCAGTTCAAACACTTGCCGATTTCGGATGCCAGCCTGTCGCGGAACTGTTTCGAGAATCGCGCGTTCGATGTCTGAAGGAATCAGGACGTGCGAGCCGTCCGCATCGGAGAGTTCGTGGCCGCTGCCGGACCGAGCCGGGCCGGACCGAGCCGGGCCGGGGTTTTGATTTCCGGGTTCCGGGGAAGCGCATTCTATGGCATTCCGTTCTCTCAGTTCCTCTCTGTTGCGCGTGATCGGCAACAAGCCGGCTTGGCGGACATCCAGCACCGGCAAGTCGAGTCGAATCGGCTTTTCCCAACGGTACATCGTGCGGTCAGGATGAATCGACGGCGGCAAGAGGCAGTAGCAGCCTTGCAAGCGGAGCTCACCATCGCCGAGCGTCACATACTTCCGTTGTCGAATCGCGTCGTCGTGGTCGATGACATCGAAGTCGGCGAGGCAATAGACGTGCCGGCCTTTCGAGGTTGTGACCGTCGGCAACGAATCGGCGAGTTCGCGATGCTCGGCCGCCCAAGCGTGATACGACTCCAGCTTGTCGAAATCTCGACAAATCAAATTCCCGGACACGGGGCCAAGCACGACGGCGATATTCCGCTGGCCACTCCGACGAAACCAAGTCCGCACCTTCTTTGTATCCGGTCGCTCGGTTTGAAATGGCATCCACGATCGAACTGCGGGATCTTTGGTGCCGTCGTGAATCGGAATCACCGACCAACCCAACGCCAGATAATCGAGCGCGTCCGCCACGGTCGTCATCATGCCACTCCCGCCAGCGGCACGATGAAGACATCGCGAGCCTGTTTCAGTTCGGGAAGCGGGACGAGCACCAGCAGCGTCCGTTGACCGTCGCCACCGCGAACGCGGCGGAAGCTGTGAGCGTCGATCAGCTCTTTCAGCGAATCGGTGCGGATGATGATGGCTTGCGATTCGACGACGAACGCCCACCAGAATGCTTCGGACGTGTTGATGCCGCTCGGCAAGCCGTTGCACTCGATTTCGACAGCAACTTGCTGAGAACGTGGCGCGACCAAATCACACTTCACCTCGACCGTGGCTTGCAGCATCAGGTCAAAACTGGCTAGGCCGAGCGTTTTGAAAACGGCATAGCCGCGACCTGCGAACCACTCGCCGACTGCTACCTCCGCACGGTCTCCAACGGCCTTCGCCGTGAGCCACTGTTGCGAATCGGGGCGTCGCTTCACGCTCTCTCTCCCGAACGCCGCGCGACCTTCAGTGCTTCCCAGCGGTCGCGAGCAGGCGCACCAGCCGACAACCACTCGCGGAATTCATCCTCCGGCCACCGCACTGCGCGGCCTAGGCGAATCGGGCGAAGTAGCCGCCCACTCGAATTCATCGCCGCGACATGGCGTAGTGAAACTTGGAGGAGTCTGGCTACGTCGTCGCGTGTGTAGGCCAATCGCTCTTGTGCCGAAGAATGCAGTTTGGTGCGCATCACCAACATTTATCGCATCCAAAATAGGCAGATAGGCCAGACGACCGTTGTGGAGGCTAAACGTGCTGTTCAAAAGCGTGTAACGTCCAGCAAAAGGAAGCGTTATCGACTTTGGGAAAATGCGAATTTTTTATAGTGAACAAGGGATTTTTCGTCATAGTAAACGCCGAGCCATGAGACGGGGCACATCGCCTCGGTTGCGGATACAAGCGACCGATGATGGAATCGTTCAATCCCGCTGCCGCCGTCCTCCCGGACCCAGAACGGAGAGACCGAATGCCCACGCTAGCTAACTATTTCCCGCGCAAGCAAAGAACAGCACAGCAAAGGCGATTCGCGTTCGCCGCGTGATGGTCTTAGAAAAAGAACATCCACTGGACCCTGACTACCTAGACTTCGGTCATACTCAGGCCGACGCACTCAGCGACGTTTTGTAGGAACAGCAAGCCGTTGTACATGGAATTGCCAAAATGAACCGACCCAGTCTACCGACACTCATTACCGGGGGGGATGCGTGCTGCTCGCGCTGGCCGTGGTGGTGACTAAATTCTCCAACTCACCGAAATCGAAAACCGAAACGAAATGGATTGAGAAGGATC
Organism: Planctomycetia bacterium; assembly: GCA_043777235.1. Classification (GTDB taxonomy): domain Bacteria; phylum Planctomycetota; class Planctomycetia; order Planctomycetales; family Planctomycetaceae; genus SXKJ01. The sequence continues at coordinate 911 of JAYVQJ010000838.1, read as the reverse complement.
GGCCCGAACTCCCAATTTCACCCGAACTCTTGCGGCAGGCCCTCAGCTACCAATCGAAAACGATTGAGACGCACCAGCGAATTATCGAAGAACTCTCATCAGTGTCTCAGTTTATTCCACTTGGACATGCTCCCGACAAATATCAGGACGAATTTATTCTAGGGGTATTGCGCAATTGTGCAGGAATCGAAAGGACCACTTTGGTCGAAGCCGCAAGGCGCTATACTGAAGAATCGAGACTTCGCATCGCCACGCTCACAGATAATCAAGCAGCAGAGTTGCCGTTGATGAATAGATCGGGCACTATTTACTGGCGGGTGTTCGAGGGACTCTATGACGCGAATCAATTCACCCGCAACCTTATCAATAACGCGCCTCAAGATGGCTTGAACTCATATTTGTTCGACAAAGGCCGCTGGGGAACGATTCGCTGGCTTGTTCTGCCGAAGAAAACAATCTCTCCAAACGAGTTCGTTGCTGACATCCAGTCGCAACGAGAGACGGAGGCTATTTTTGTAGGCTGGAATCCTGCGAATTGCGAGCACTTTCGCGCGAAACTACAAGCGATTATTGATAACGAAGGGCGGGTTTTGCGTAAGGAAATCCTTGAAGAAGATAAAGTCATGGAAGCGGATGGTTGGTTTTTCGTCCAAGGTGGAGCAACAGTTGTTGGGCGTAGAAAATCGCCTGTGACTGGAAACGAAGTGATTGTCATTCAGCGGTCATTTCATCCCGATGAGTTAATGCGCGCTGTTATTTCGGCAAGGAAATCCCAGGCGGAATTCCAGAAGCAATGAAGCAAACGAGCGCTCGTAAGGACTATTGCTCGTAGCTTGCAACCTGCCGCGACAACCGGTTTGGAAAAACCCAACCGAACGCCGAGTTCATCTCCTTGCAAGTCTCACTGAGAC
>JAYVQJ010000837.1:0-5294 GCA_043777235.1 Planctomycetia bacterium | reverse complement strand
GGCTCGCCCTTCGCGTTGAGTACCTTCGGCGTGTTGCCAAAGAAGTCGGGAGCGGTGTCGAACTTGATGGGCTTGTCGCTGGCGTTGCGGAAGAAGACAACCAGTGGGACTCGTTCGCCGCGTTCGTAGGTTGGGACTCCGTCCCGACCGCGAAACTGACGCAGCGGCTTCGTCAGCGCGATGCCGTATTGCAGGCCGAGCTGCGTGTCGCCCCACGTCGGCTGGAACTTGTCGATGAACTCGGCTGCTGTCTTGCCGACGTAGTGGCCGTTCTCTTCGACTCGGTCTTGCCGCGAATGAGGTCCGGGGCCTGTAGGTTGTTCGACGTTGGCCGCGTCGCCGCCTTGGTCTATCAGCCTGAACGCGCTAGCGTCCGGTTCGAGTGTTGGCGGCTTCTCCGAACCGGACGCTAGCGCGTTCCGGCTGATGGGCGGATTCGCTTTCATACGGAGACCCAGCGTCCACACGGAGAGAGCCTGCTGCATGTCCGAGAACGCAACGGCCAGGCGTTGGCCATCGTCAGAGAACGCCGCGTCATTGGCTTCGGTGTGGAGTTCAAACAGTCGCGCACCGGTTCGTGTGGACCAGACTGGCACGACATAGCGGTGCTTCGTTTCGCTGGCGTTGTCTCCCGTCCCCGTGGGCGCGGGCAACTGGCCAGGCCGATAATCTGGCGGGTAATCCTTCATCTCGGCCTTCTCCTGCGTGCCGAGCCGCGCGAGCCGTTGGCCATCCTTTGAGAAGACCAAACCCGGACTCGCATTGCTGCTGTAGCGATACGGTCCTTCGAGCTGTTGCAGCAGCTTGCCCGAAGTCACGTCGAGCAACTTCACGCCCAGGATGTCCCCCATCGCAAGCTGCTGGCCATCGGGCGAGAACTGCACGCTCCAAACATGGCTCATGTAGCCACGTTCGCCAGAACGTGGGTCTTCAGCCACGTCTCCCACGTTCTGGCGAACGTCGCTACGGCCCGCATTGTCGTTGGGAATTGAACGCAGCAACTTGCCGGTACTCGTCTCCCAAATTTTTGCTCCGCCGCCGTTGGTCGTGACGAGCCGTTTCCCATCCGTCGACAAATCAATGGCCTTCAAGTCCGTCGCCCCTTTGTCGATCACGGTTTGCAAGACATTGCCAGAGACGCCATCCCACACAATCACATGCGCGTCGTAAGACAGCGTTAAGCGACCGGGCAGCGCCCGATGGCCGACGATCACCGAGAGATCCGGAGTGCCATCCAGCTTGTCGATGGCACAGCCATAGATGCCTTCCTTCGTCTTGAACGGCAGTTGCTGGAGCAGCTTGCCGGTCGCCGTCTCCCAAATCCCGACGTAAGCGTCCGTGGCCGCGACGACTCGCCGCCGATCCCCGGAGAACATCAACGTCCCCTGGCGAAACGCTCGCCCATGCTTGTCGCCTTGCAGCTTGATCTCGCTGATCAACTTCATGCCAACAACATCCCAGCGTCGTATTGTGATGAAGCTCTGATTCGAAGCCGTGACCAGTTCCTTCCCATCGTTATCAAACCCGACCGCCTGCAAGATCCAATGATCGGGCAACAGCAACGCCGGCTTTCGCAACGTCCGTAGCTCAGGCGGCTCGCCTTTGTTGGCATTGCCGCCGTTCTCCTTCACTGGCGGCAGCGGTTTCAGTTTGAATGTCGCTTCGACCGTCTGGCTGGCGGGGCAGGAGATGACTTGGCCAATGAGGTCGGGTTGATAGTTCTTGGGGAGGTGATTGAGGACGGCTCCGATGCGGTGATCCCCTGGTTCGACGAGGACACGCAGCTTACCGTCCTTGTCGGACTGCGGGCGTTCCACATACGCGATTGGCTTCTCCCAAGAACGGAACATGATCTCGCCACGATTTTCACGAACTGGTCCGACCGGGTCGCTCATCCAGAGATCGACATCAGGAATCGGCTTGCCGGTGTCGGCATCGACGATGGTGACATCGATCGCAGCCGCAGCCCGCAGTCGCAGCGTGACTGGTTCGGTCGGAGCAACTTCGCCCACGACCAGCTTCTCTTTGAGATCGGTGATCAGATACCGAGTGCCTCGCGCTGGAAGTAGCCTTGTGGGATACTCACCCGGTGGAAGCCGCAGAGTCACGAGGCCCTTGTCGTCGGTCTCTTGCCAGTGGCTCGCCTCGGCGATTTCCGCCGAGACGTAGACTTTGACGGCTGGCTGCTCGGTGTCAGCCAAGAGGACTCGCACGGGAACTTCACGGATCTTGATGAAGGTCAAAGCGATCTCGCCCGTTTGAATCGTGAATCTGTCTTGCATCCTCGGCAGCGTTCGGCGAGTCGTTGCCGCGAAGAGGTTCTTGCCGGCATAGTTGGGATGTCTCACGTCAAACCGAAACAGACATTCGGCCGGCACGCCGTTGAATTCGAAACGACCGTCGGTGTCGGTCTGCCGCATCTTGATCTCGGCTGGAACGTCCTCTGGTTGATTGAGTGCCGAAAACTCGTGGGCCGAGTTCACGATTCCTCGCGCGAGGCGGTCGTCTTTCTGCAACGGCTCGCAACGACGCATCGCCAGTTTGACTCCCGCGACGGGCATCCCCTGCTCATCGACGATGCGGCCCGTGATCGAACGCGACTCGGTGAACTTCAGATCGAGGACGATCTTCTCGTCGGCGTAGAACCGCTCCGGCAGGTCGCGTGGCGTGTCGTACTCACGGTTATCATTGTTTCGGTTTTCGTTGTTTCGCTCGGGGTAGTACCATTTGAGTGGTCGCCATCCGAACGCCTTCCCTTCGGTCGCACCGAAGACTTCAAACGCGCCGTGATCGCGCCCCGAGGCATTCCGCTGAACCGGCTCAATCGGCAGTGGAATGTTCAAAAACTCATAACGACCGTCAGCATCAGCCTTCGTCTCCGCGAGGCGTTTGTAGTCCGCTCTCACTGATGCGAGATAGACCTTTGCCCCCGGAATCGGTTTCCCACCTTCGTCGAGCGCCCGCCCCGATACCGTAATCGGATGAGTGAACACCTTGCGTGGTGGCGCAGTCGCCGGCTTGTCGTGTGCTGGGCGCGGCGTGTCCTCACCGCGCACTCGCTGGATGCCGCTGCACTTCGCGTCCTTGTCGAACATCACGATCAACGTGTGATCGTCGCCGAGCGCGATGTGATGCGTGACCTTCTCGCCCTCGACGGTCTTGCGAGTCTTCAACTCCTGCTGCTTAATGATCTCCAAGAACTGCGGCTCGGTCATGTCGAGCGACAAGCCATGCAGCTTCGGATACGGCTTCAGGAATTCGAGTCCGTCGGGCGGAGCGGTTGCTGTGCTTGTGACGCCGCCTCGGAGGGCTTGCTGTGCTCGGTGCCGAACTTTCGGACTCGCGTCAGTCTGGCTGAGAGCCTCCAGTTTCGCTCGCGCGCCGAGAGTCGCCTTGAGGTCCATCAGCGAGGTGATGGCGGTTTCCCGAACTGTTGGGTCGGTGTCGTCGAGAGCTTTTGTTAATGCGGCGATTGAGGCTGGAGCGTTGAACGATCTCAGCTTGCTGGCGGCCATGCCGCGGACCGTTGCGTGCGAGTCGTTCAACGCGGCGAGCAACGATTCGGAGCGGCTTGGGTCCGCGCTGTCAGCGAGGTGGGCCAAGGCTTCTTTCCGAACCCACTCGGACGAGTCTTGAGTGAGCGTTCTCAGGGCGGCCAGGGAATCGGCATCGTTGGTTCCTCGGAGTGCGCCCAGGCCCCATGAGCGGACTCGGACGTCGGTGTCGGTGGTGAGTGCTTTCAGCAATGCCTCGCGAGCCGCCGTGTGTTCCCAATTCGGGCGGCCAAGATGTTTCGTGAACATCGCGACCAACGACAGGTGTTGCACGCTCTCCGCACGAGTCGATCCTTGCGGATCGGCGAACAGCGAACGGAATGCGGCGAGGCCGCGATCATCGCTGAGTTGAATCAAGGCGACCGCCGCGTTGCGCCGAATGGTCGAGTCCCCGGTCAGCGCGGCCGCGAGCGCGTCACCGGCGGAACGATCGCCGAGCAGGCCGAGTGACTGCGCGGCGGTGGCTCGAATGCTCACGTCCTTGTCCGACTCTAACACCTTCAGCAGTGGCGCGACGGCACGCGTGTCCTTGGAGAATCCCAGTTGGCGGGCGGCGGCCTGTCGCACGCTTGGCTCGGCGTCGGTGAACAGTGGCGCGAGCAGATCCAACGTCTGCGGATGACGACAGGCTTGAACGGCATAGACCGCGGCGGTTCGCACGTTGGCAGCGTCGTGCTTGAGGAGGCCGGCGGCAGCGGCGGCACCGCGTTCGTCACCAATCCACGACAATGCATGCGCGACGGAAGCCAGAATGAAGGTCGACCGCAACGACCAATTGTCTCGTTGTTGTCGGCTGAACTCGGCACGATTACCAAGTTCCACCGGCGGAATTGTGTCGGTCGGATGACGTGGCTGGTCCGCGAGTTTGATGAGCAAGGGGACCGCTGCCTTCGAATGCAGCAATCCCAAACTGCGAGCGGCAAATTGTCGGACCAGCGGCGAGCGATCTTCCAGCGCGGCGATCAAAGCCGTCGTCGCGGCAAGACTATCGCTCGGTTGCAAGTCACCTTGACCGAAGAGATTGCTCAGCGCTGCCGCCGCAAGCTCGCGACCGTGCTGTGTCTCATCACGATCGGATTTGGAAACGGCTTGCAATTCCGAGATGAGCGCTGGCAATGCGGCGGCTCCGATGTGGAACAGCGGCCAATAGGCCGGATGCGCGTGAAGGTCGCCGTCTTCGTTCTCGTGCTGGTCTGAATCAAACAACCTGAGTTCATGGACGTATCCGCGAGCGAATCGCAACAGAACGACGGCGGCGTCCGCATTCCCTTGCATGGCGATGGCGTCACACAGCGCATGTCGTAGCTCGTTGAACGGGTCACGGTCCGAAAAGTCTTGCGAGATATCGATCAGCAACTTCTGCATCGGCTGAAAGGCCCGCTGATCTGGCGTGTGCTTCAACGCACGAGCGGCCGCCGTCGCGAGCCGAATGTTCGACTCCGTCCACTGAGACGGTGGTTTGAGTGCTGCGATGAATGCTGGCACCGAGCTCCGGTCCTGCATCTTGCCCAACGCCTCCATCACCATCGGCCGTTCGGGCGACAGCAGGTTTCGCAGCACGGGAATCGCTTTGCGGTCGCCGATCTCGGCGAGTGCCATCGCCACTTGAAACCGGATCGCTTCGTCGCGGTCGCGAACCGCTTCCGGTTTGAGTTGCGAGCGCGGAGTCTCACTCCAAACCGAAAAGATCTCAGTCCGATTGACAACGTCGATCAACGGCTCGACCGCGCGTGAGTCTCG
>JAYVQJ010000836.1:0-5295 GCA_043777235.1 Planctomycetia bacterium | reverse complement strand
GATGTCGAATTTCAAAATCTCTCTGCGTGAACTGCCCGACGAAGGAAACTTCCGTGTCCGCGTAAAAGCTGTTCGGTATGACGATGGCCTGCTGCTCGACGCTGGTGCGAAGTCGATTGACGTTTCGCACGCAGCGGACGCCGTGACCGGTGACTTGTCCAAGTCTCCTGAAGCAACGCTGACGATTCCGCAAGCGGGCGTCTATCAAGTCGAGCTGCATTGCGCTCCGGGAAAACCGCAGGGGTTGCTGACGTTGGAACTCGAAGAGCGACATTTCGCCGGTCAGTTGATGGAACCGAAGTTCGCGCCGGAGATCGACAAGGAGGCCAAGAGTCAGATTCAAACAACGGCATTCTTGTTAGTCCGTCTGTCGGAAGGCGAACTGAAAATCAAAGTGCGTTACGGGGACAACTCGCGGTTGCAACAGATCGCATTCCATCGGCTCACCGATGACGTTGAATCCGCGAAGCGTCTCAAAGTTTTCGAGCAGCGCACGCCGTCGCTCGGCGTGTATCTCGGTTTGCGACGTGACTGCGGCAGCACGTTGACTCAAGTCGACGGTCCGCAGCCCGTCGCAGGAAGCGAACTGCACGAGTACGTCTTCTCCGGCGCGATCCGAGATTTCCCCAACACCGACGTCGAGAAAGACAACGTCAACTATCTCGCCGGCGTTCGTGAGATCGGCGTCCGCAGCGAATACACCGACGGCCGCGACATGCCGCGATTGCTCGTCCGATCCATCGAATTCGAAGGGCCGTATTTCGAGTCATGGCCGCCGGAGACTCATCGCCGCATTTTCGATGGAGGGTGGGCACTCTTGCCCGTCCCCTCCGATAAGCCAGCAATAAATGATGACCCGAAAAACAAGACGAGCAAGAGTGCCCATCCTACGGCGGACGAGATCATCCGCTCGTTCGCCACGCGAGCGTTTCGTCGCCCCGTCACCCCCGCCGAATTGGAGAAGCTCGTCGGTGTTTGGAAAACCTCGTTCGATAAAAGCAACGACTTCCGTCAGAGCATCAAAGACACACTGCTCGTCGTGCTGACGTCGCCGCAGTTCTTGTTCTTGATCGAGAACAGCAGCACGCCCGAAGCGGAAGACCTCGAACCTTACGAACTCGCCTCGAAGCTGAGTTACTTCCTGTGGAACGCGCCGCCCGATCGGCAATTGCTCGAACTCGCCTCAAAGAACACGCTGCATTTGTCGCTCGATACCGAGATCGAGCGAATGATCAACGACCCGCGTTTCGGCCAGTTCGTCAGCGAGTTCGCATCGCAGTGGCTCAGCCTCGACAAGTTTGAAGTCGTGGCGGTCGATGCGGGGCGTTACCCGAAACTCACTCGCGACACGAAGACGCAATTGCGGCACGAGCCGATTCACTTCCTGCGTTACTTGATCGAGAACAATCTCCCCGCGCGAAACTTGTTGCAGTCAGACTTCGTCATGGCCAACGAGGTCGTGGCGAGCTACTACAACTTGGCCGATCGCACCGAGAGCGGATTTCGGTTTGTCCCGATCAAGCACGACAGCGAACAACTCGGCGGAGTGCTCACACAGGCGAGCATTCTGTCCGGCCTTTCCGACGGCCGCGAATCAAACCCGGTCAAGCGCGGAGCGTGGCTGGCTCGCAAGATCATCGCCGAACCGCCCGACGATCCGCCGCCGAACGTGCCGCAACTCAAAGAGGACGCCGACGCGAAGCTGACTCTGCGCGAGAAGCTCGAACGCCATCGCAACCAAAAAGGCTGCGCGAAGTGTCACTCCGGCATCGACCCGTGGGGCCTGCCGTTTGAGTCCTTCGACGCCGGCGGCCTCTCGAAGAAATCGCCCGGCACCGACACCCCATCAAAACTCCCCGACGGCACCGAGATCGCCAACCTGAACGCCCTGAAGACGTACCTCGCTCAAGACCGCATCGACCAAGTCGCCTTCAGCGTCTTGAAGCACCTCGCCACTTACGCCAACGGCCGCAGCCTCACCTACAACGAACAAACAGACCTTCAGGAACAAGCGGTCCAACTGCGAGTCACCGACTACCGCATGCAAGACCTGATCCGCTTCGTTCTCAAGAGCGATGCGTTCTTGAAGAAGTAGCCGTGTCCCACCCGAATGAGGAAGGGGACCGAAGTGATGGCAATCGGCGATGACGCCGCCCGAAAACAACCGTTTTCAACCATCCTCAACCGCCACAAACCTCCCAAGCCGACATACGGTCCAACAAGCAAAAAACCCTCAGTTTTCCGCAGAAAACGAGGGTTTTGACGCAATGAAGGCGGTGGGACTCGAACCCACGACCTACGGATTAAAAGTCCGTGGGAAGTGCCGCGAAAACAAGGGTTTGCCAAGCATGGTTGCACAAATGGTTGCAACGGAGATGGCGGAAAACGGCTGCGAACGGGTGAGAACGGCTGACGAAACCGACCCCGATTTGGCTCGGCTGGTGAGCGCGTGGCCGCTGCTGTCGCCGGTCGTCAAGCGGATGATTCTCGCGGCGTTGGATGCTGACCTGAATGGCGATTGACGGACACTCATTCGGGATGCGGTGTCGAGACGGACAAGTCGCCGGTGTGCGACAGGACGTCTCGCTCAACTCTTTCGAGGGGCGAGAGCATTTGAGACGGCGGCGGCCCCCGTCGCGGCCCGACTACCCAAATAGGTACGCATTCCCACATTTTTCACTCCAGAACTTTCAGGCAGCAACCAACGCGGCGATGCGCCACAGACGCTCACGTGTCGATGGCGTGGATCAGTCATCGCTCGTTGCGGGAAAACCGATGGCGGCGCTACCGATGGGGATGCTGTCTCGTAATGGCAGACCGCAAATCTATTTGGGTGACGCAACTGTGCGGGGAAAGGACTTCAGTTAGTTGGAATTGCTCCCTTGAGCTTGATCGTCTCAGAAAGCCGTGTCACGGCGGCTCCGATCAGACAGACGAGAATCACGCCAACCCAGTAACTCAAGTTGCCGAAGCCTCCTGCATTTCGATCTGGCACGATCAGTAGTAGTGCCGTGGCAGGGACGATGATCCACAGAATGATTCGTGCAGGCAGGGAGTCCAGAAAAAGGTGCAATCCGAAAATCGTCGCTTCGTCTTTCTGCTCTCCGTAAGGGTGCTTCAGTTGGATGGCAATTGCTCCCAAAAAAATGGCATAGAACGCGACAACGAACATCCAGAAAGTCGTCGGTGTGAAATCGAATCCGAGGAGCTTCACGTTGCCATAGGTCTCCAGCATCCGGCGCGACGTGATGTCGAGTGCCTGCTTGATCTGAATGTTCCCGTAGGTGTTGTCGAGTTTTGACCGAAGCGCGTCGTCCTTCGCGACCTCAACCAAACTGTCGTTCTGAAGCTGTTGGCCCAGCAAATCAATCCAGGGTAATTCGATCTCGGTCGTTGTGACTTGAAAGGTGATGACTCTATCGACGTGGGAACGTTGCTCGATTGGTGACAACTCGTCACCGAAAACGACTGCCACTTGATCGCCATCAACCAATCGAACGTGCTTCAAGGTATATCTGGGGCCAGACCGTGAACCCTGCGGAGAAGTTGAGTCTATCGGGATGCCTCCACTTGGATCGAAAGGAGGAGCTCCGATGGGATTTACCGGAAGGGCATTGTTTGGCCTGGCAGGTAATCCACTTGGATCAACCGGTGCAGGACCGCTTAATTCCAACGGTGGGACGGCCCCAGGGGCGAACGAGAGTGTGCCGGGAAGGTCGAATGGCCTGCCCGGCGGCGACGCAAGATTGATATCGAGCTTGGGAAGATCATCTAAGTTGACGGCCGTGACGACTTTGAACGACTTAGCAAGCCCCCAATAGTTCACTTCGTCAAGTAACAATCCAACGTGCGCATTGACCAAGACATCGGCTTCTCCGTGATAACGTCGACTTCGCTTTTCCAACGGAGTATGAAAGAAGAGGAAGGGGATCGTCTCTCCGTGTAGTTTCCCACTGGCTTCTTTGAGCACATATTCGGGAACCCCTTGCCCAATGAGCCACTCAACAACTTGCTGCCGTGCGTCCCTGTGCTTTCCGTCGATGGCCAGTTGTTTCTTTGCCAGCCACTCCGATAGAGACTTCTGAATCTGTCGATGTGCTTCCAAGGAGAAGTCGATCGGCTCTTCCGCAAGGATTGCAAACTCCCGATGGATCGGAAGATTTGAGAGGCTGTTCAGAGCAGCAAGCGAACTGAACTCAGTTCGGGCAGTGTCCGACTCGACGAGTCGTAGGCGAAAGAAAAACGCAGCAATCCATACGACGAGCATCAATTGACTGAGCGCGATCAGTTGCTTTCGATTTGGCAGGAATCCAGCGTTGCTCACAGAACACCTCCTAAGAGCACATTGCTCGACAACGATTATGACAGCAAACGATCAACCGCATTCGCAGCCGATAGCATGGCACCGTCGTTGATACCGCAAGTCAACCGTGCGGGGCAGTGGCTCGCCGGGGATCGTGAATGCTGGCGGATTGGGTGTCGAGCTTCAATCTCGGATTACCGTCTCCAGAAGTTTGGCTGATACCGCTGCATCGGGGCATAAACGTCCGCGTTGCCAAATCGGTCAAACCGAGTTCCGGGAGCGCCGTACTGCACGATGGGAGACGACGAATAGATGCTCGTCCCGTAGCCGAGGTCTTGCCGGATAATCATTTGGTTTTGCTGTGGGAAGAACAGTGTGTCCGGCTGATTGCAGCGTGGCTGACTGGCTCGGTTGCTCCACCACCAGTCGGCATTGGCGGACGTTGCCGAACTGACGGACGCTACTGAGGCGACAACGGCGACGAGGAGAAGTTTCTTCAACATGGCAGGGTTCCTTCTTGCTTGAGATTTCTGATGAGGGACTCACTGGTCTCACTGAGCCATGCGTTGGCACTCGATGCGAACTGAGTGCCTCGGCGGGATCAGCGAATCGGACGCTGACCATTGGCTTACCAACCCCACGCAGAACGATGGCTGCGGTGCGAACCGAAGGATGAGTAGCTGGGCGAGTAGTTGTAGTTGTGAGAGTACGCCGGGGAGCGGTGCGTCCCGACGCTCCCCGTGTACGGGTTGAAGTTCGGGAAGCTGCTGTAGTTGTTTGAGAAGATGCCGTCGGCTTGGGATCGGAAGTGGGGCGAGACGTAGGTTCCATTCGATCGGAAGTAGCCGTGGACGAAGTCGGCCGCTTGGGATTCTTGAACGGAACTGATTGCCGAAACGGTCATCACGACGGCGACAACGAAAAATTTCTTGAGCATGGCGGGGATTCCTTTTTGGGCTCTCCGCCACTCTTGTTGATTCTTGTGTTGCCGA
>JAYVQJ010000835.1:0-5303 GCA_043777235.1 Planctomycetia bacterium | reverse complement strand
GACCCACCCTACATCTTTCGCAACGCAATAAATTGGCCAACCGTGACACCCAACTCATGGTCGTTATGAGCGTTCTCCCTCGCTCACGCGTCGGGTTGGTGTGCCGCGACACAAGCAGTGCCTTGAGTAGTTGCCTGTTTCGAGACGTCCCAGCCAGGGTTAGAATCCCGCCTCGCTTCGAAACCCAGTGAGCGGACGATGTCTCGGACTTGGCTCGATCACCCGATGCCGTTGAACCACCCGACGCGACTGACGCGGCGCGAGTGGATGTGCGTCGGCGGACTGAGCTGGCTGGGCCTGAGCGAATTTGCGCTCGGCAATCTTCGTCGCGAAGCCGCGGCGTTCGGCGATGAATCACGAACGCCGAGCAGCAAAGCCAAACGCTGCGTGTTCATTTTTTTGTTCGGTGGTCCAAGTCATATCGACCTCTGGGATATGAAAACGCTCGCGCCGGAAAATGTGCGCGGCATCTTCCAGCCGATCGCGACCTCCGCGTCCGGGATTCAGCTTTCGGAATTGCTGCCAAATCTCGCGACGCAAGCGGACAAGCTCTGTTTGTTGCGCTCGATGACTCACGGCGATCCCGTTCACGGCACCGCGTGCAGCCAAGTCATCACGGGCCGCCCGCATCGTCGGCCAGGAACGACCGACACACTCGCGCCCGACGATTGGCCGTCAATGTCAGCGATGGTGATGAGGTACGGCAAAGCGGTCGGTGGGATGCCGTCGTCCGTCGTGTTGCCGTGGTACATCATGTTCCCCAGCCAAGGCGCTCGCATCGCCGGCCAGTCCAGCGGCTTGATGGGTGAAGAGCACAACGCCTTCTTGATCGAAGGTGATCCGAGCCGCGCTGATTTCTCGGTCCCCGGCATTCGTTTGCCGAGCGACGTCCCGGCCGCGCGGCTATTGCGTCGCGAGGGACTGCTCCGCGAAGTCGATAACGTGCGGCGAGTCCTTGATGAAGGGCCGCGAAGGCAACTCGTCACCGACCAATACCGGCAAGCCTTCTCGATGATCTCCGGCGAGCAAACCGCGGCGGCATTCGATCTCGATCGCGAGCCGGCAACGACTCGTGAACGATACGGCTCGCACAAATTTGGGCAGAGTCTTTTGTTGGCGCGGCGATTGGTGGAACGGGACGTGTCGCTCGTCACCGTCAATTGGGACGACGAGACGCGCGACGAGAAACAGTCGCCGTTCTGGGACACGCATCACGACAACTTCAATCGGCTGAAAAAGCTCGCTCCGGTGTTCGATCGAGCCTTCGCCGCATTTCTCAGCGATCTGCACGAGCGCGGATTGCTCGACGACACGCTGGTCGTCGCGCTCGGCGAGTTCGGCCGCACGCCAAGGATCGGCCAGTTCACGCAGAACGGCATGACCGAAAAGACCGGTCGCGATCATTGGCCCCACGCCTTCACCGCACTGGTTGCCGGCGGAGGAACTCCTGCCGGACGCAGCTTCGGTGCGTCGGATCGTTTGGGTGCCTACGTCATCGACAAGCCAGTCACGCCGTCCGATCTCGCCGCGACGATGCTGACACATCTTGGCGTCGACCCCAGCCAACGCTATCACGCGCCGTTGCTTGGCGAGTCGTTTCCGATTTGCTCAGGGCATCCCATCCGCGATTGGAGTTGACCGTGATTCGCCTGCAAGACGTCGTCACATTTCTGCGCGAGTTCGCGCCGCCAGAACTCGCCGAAGATTGGGACAACGTCGGCCTGCTGATCGGCGACCCGGCGGATGAGATTCGATCGGTGCTCACTTGCCTGACGCTGACGCCCAATGTCGCCGACGAAGCGATCTCGCGCGGAGTTCAACTGGTCGTGACACACCATCCGGTTCTGTTCCGCCCTGTCCAGCGACTCACCGCCGAGACGTCCGAAGGACGAATGCTGCTATCGCTGATCCGAGCCGGCATCTCCGTCTACAGTCCGCACACCAGCTACGACAGCGCGGCCGACGGCATCAACGCGCAGTTGGCTCAGCTCTTCGACCTGCAAGACGTTCGGCCGCTGCGTCCGAAAGAGTCGCTCGCCAATGAGGCTCAACCCATCGGTTCCGGTCGCTGGGGCTTACTACCGAAGCCGAATTCACTTCGCGATTTGATCGAGCGCATCAAACCCGCGCTGCGAGTCTCGACCGTGCAATTCGTCGGCGACTCGAATCGCTCAGTCACCAAGCTCGGCATTGCCTGCGGTGCGGCGGCGGAATTTCTCCGTGACGCCGCACTGCTCGGCTGTGAGGCGTTGCTCACGGGCGAGGCTCGGTTTCATTCCTGCCTCGAAGCCGAGGCCGCCAACATCGCGCTCATCCTGCCCGGTCATTTCGCAACTGAGCGACCCGCGATGGAACAGCTCGCCAAAGTGTTGCAGTCACGATTCGCCACACTGGTCGTGCAGGCGAGCGACAGCGAGTACGATCCGGTCCAGCTCCTTTGATTTCGTTTTTCAGGCTCATCAAGAACGTTGGAGTGTCAGGGGATTGAGGCGACGATTCAAAGTTTTGCGCTTCATCCCGAAGGGATGGCAGAGAGTAGCCGGGGGTCGAAGCGGAGCGAAGACCCCCGGATTGCGAGGCCATTTCCAACGCATCCTGTAGGGATGCCAGAAACGCCGTAAGTCACGCGGACTTTCTGGCATCCCTTCAGGATGCGAGTCACCACCTCTTGCATGCCGGGGGTCTCCACTGCGTTTCGACCCCCGGCTACTCTCTGCCATCCCTTTGGGATGAACCACAATGCCGCTAAGAATCTTGTCGAACTCAATCCCACCAAGAGTCCCGTTGAACCAGATTTCAGTCATGCCCGATCGCACTCCCGCCTCACTTTGGTCACGCGCGATGCGTCTCCGCTGTCCACGCTGCGGCGGAGGGCAACTCTTCGTGGGCTGGTTCCGGATGCACGAGCGTTGTTCCGCGTGCAACCTGAAGTACGAACGCTCGCCCGGCTATTTTCTTGGCTCGACGTATTTCAACTACGGGCAGACGACCGCGACGATGGCCGCCACGTATCTGATCCTGCACTTCGGTTACGACGTCCCGAAGGATTGGATCGTGCCGCCGCTGGCCGCGTATTGCGTGCTCTGGCCGCTGTTCTGGTTTCGCTACGCCCGAGCGCTCTGGCTGGCCCTCGACTGCTTTTTCGACCCGACTGACTTCGAGTCCGATGACGGCTCCAGCAGCGAGAACGACAACTTGTTGCCGCCGCATGACTGAGCACTCACGCGGTCGCCGGCTGCGAACCGTCGGTCAGCAATCCGAGTGAACCGGTCTCGCCAGGTGCTCCACCAAACTGCCCCATCGCTTCGAGGGCCGCGTTCTCTTTTCGACTCAAGGCGTACACGCAATAGGCGACGCCACCACCCAGACTGAAAATCATCCCCATCATGAAGAGGATCGAATACATGTAGGCCATCGGCAGCAACGAGTCCTGCTCGTTGGCGATCTTGCACATCGGACACGCCTGAGCCGATTGAGTCATCGGGCCAAAGAGCGCCACGCCAAACATCAAGCTCATTGCCAGGATCAATCGTCGTCCCATCATCTCACCTTTTTCGCTAATCGAACCGCTGAAGTCGCGGACGCAGTCTACGAACTCGGCCAGTGATACGCCAAGAAGTAGATCACCACTCCCGTCACGGAAACGTACAGCCACAGCGGAAACGTGACCTTCGCGATCTTGCGATGCTTCGCCCAGATCGACGGCAGGCCGAGCTTCTCGGCCTGCTCTGCTTTCAACCCTTTCCAAAGCGTCACCGGCACGAGCACCGCCACGAAGAACGCCAGGAACACATGGCTGATCAGGATCGAATAGTAGACCGGCCGGATCAGTCCGACCCCTTCAAACTTCTTCGACCCGCTGCCCGTGTAGTGCTGCAACGCCGCGTGATACACGAGATAGCACACCAGAAAAACCGCCGACACGACGAACGCCGACACCATCGTCCGCCGATGTGCGTCTCGTCGTCCGCAGCGAATGTGCCGCCAACCGAGCAGCAACAAAATCGTCGCCAACCCATTCAGCGAGGCGTTCAGCGGAGGCAACCACATCACCCAATCAGGCACCGGAGGATTCGTCATTCGGATTTCGGGCTTCCTACGTCAGTCGGCGTTTCGTTGTTCGTCGTTCGCTTGAACCGTTTCTTCAGCTCACGCCGCATCATCGAGAACTCGGCCGCGTCCACCGAATTCCACTTCTTCTGCACGACTCCATGCTCGTCAACCAGCAAGACATTGTTCGTGTGAATGAACTCGTAACCCGGCTTCCGCATCTCCCCCTCGGCCTCCTGCACCGGCATCAGAAAACTGCCGTTGATCAACGGGTAGATTTTGTCCTTTGACTTCGTCGGATCGGTTAGAAACAACCACCGATCCGAGTCGGCCTCGTACCCTGCGGCGTACTTCGACAACTCCTCTGGTTGATCTCGTTCTGGATCGACAGTGATCGTCACCAGTCGCAGGTCGGTATCTTGGAAGAACTCGTCCTGCAACCGTTTCATCGCCGCCGAGACTCGCGCGCACGGCCCCGCGCAGTTCGTGAAGATGAAACTCACGACCCACGGATGTCCGATGAGGTCCGCCTTGCGAATCACTCGCCCGCTGCGTTCGGTCAGCTCGAAGTCGGCAATCCCCGCGTCGCTCCACTTCATCTCGATCTTTACGACCTTCGGCCGGCCGTTGTTGTCGTCTTCTTCCTCGATGTCGTCCGTCGCACGCGCGAACGGTTTCGAGTCACCGTCACTCGAATCGCCGCGACCGCGCATTCCAAATGCAATCCAAGCTCCGATCAACACGCAGCAAAACAGACCGTTGATCACAAAGAACCAACGCAGCGCAACGGGTGGACCGCTCATTGGCACCGGAACAATTCGCTCCGGCGTGGATGCTTCAGACGAAGAACTATCGGACATTGATCACACTCCTGCGGTGAGTCAGCCAGCAAGCCAGCGTCACCGTCAACAAACAAAATCCAGTCGTCGCTGCGAGGCACACCCACAAGCTCGGCAACGAGCTGCTCGCGACAACGTCCGCCAATGTCGGAGACATCAGCCGTCGCAGCCCGGCCACTCCATAAGTCAGCGGATTCAACCGCATCACCCACGACAACCAACCGCTTTCCGGCACCGGGAAGAACGAACCCGACAACAACCACATCGGCATCAGAAACACGCTCATCAACGCATGAAACCCCTGCGTCGAATCCAGCGACCAGGCCATCGAGTACCCCAACGCCGTCAACGTAAACGCCACCAAACTCAGGAAGCCGATCATCGACACCCATCCGCTCAGCGACAACTCCCAAC
>JAYVQJ010000834.1:0-5308 GCA_043777235.1 Planctomycetia bacterium | reverse complement strand
TCCATCTTCACCGTCTCTCCCAACGTGGCCGCAGGACTTGCTGGCACAGCATTATTGGCCACCACGATTGTCGGCGTTGGAACTGCAGCGGCTGAAGGGCGAAGTCCAGACAGCTTGATCTCCGATGCAGAAACCAACTCGCGAGTACTCAATACGACGGCACGCTCAACGCAGTTTTGTAATTCACGCACGTTACCGGGCCAATCGAATTGCGAGAGCAGTTCCATCGCGTCATCTGTGAAACCGCGCACCGGTCGTCCGGTCTTCTTCGCGAACCGATGCAAGAAGTAATTGGCGAGCACCGGCACATCGGAACGGTGTTCGCGAAGCGGTGGCGGAGTAATCTCGACGACGAACAACCGAAAATACAAATCCTGACGGAACAGTTTTTCTTCGATCGCGTCCTCCAAATTGCGATTCGTCGCCGCAACG
Organism: Planctomycetia bacterium; assembly: GCA_043777235.1. Lineage (GTDB taxonomy): Bacteria > Planctomycetota > Planctomycetia > Planctomycetales > Planctomycetaceae > SXKJ01. Next base: position 4,876 of record JAYVQJ010000834.1, on the reverse strand, counting down.
ACTCGCACATCAACGTTGATCGGTTCATATCCTCCGACGCGTTCAAACGGATGCCCTTCGAGAACGCGCAGAAACTTGGCTTGGATCGACATGCTCATTTCACCGACTTCGTCGAGGAATAGCGTGCCGCGATGCGCTTGCTCGAACTTTCCAGGCTTGCGGCCGGTCGCGCCGGTGAATGAGCCTTTTTCGTGGCCGAAGAGTTCGCTTTCCAAAAGCGTTTCACTGAGGGCCGCGCAGTTCAGGCAGACGAACGGACCGGTTCGACGATCGCTTCCAAAGTGAATCGCGCGAGCGACCAGCTCCTTGCCAACGCCACTTTCGCCGCGGATCAGCACGGTTGCATCGGTCGGAGCAATCCGGCTGATCTGCTGCTTGAGCTGCATCATCTCAGGGCTGTTGCCGATCAGGTCGGTGTCGATTGCCAGTTGATTCCGCAGCGACGCATTTTCGTTCTGCGCGCGAGCCAGACCTTCTGCCAACGTTTGCTTCTCGCGGATGTTGTCAAACGCGAACGCCATTTGATCGGCGACCGCCAACGTGAAGTCCAGATGCTCCGGTTCCAACGATTCGTCGCTGAGCGTCGAATACAGGTGAATCAACCCGTAAATCAATTCACCGTTGCGGATCGGAGCACAGATAACGCTCTTGGCTTCGATCTCGTCGAGGCTGTCACGGTCGGAAAGTTTGCTGTCGTCAGCGACATTTTTCGCGAGCACCGCTTCGCGATCTTCCAGCACCATGCGGGACAGCGCCTTCGAGATCGTTTGATAGGAATGCTCGCCCTGCGACTTGTAGGCAACGACGCGAAGCTGATTGGGCCGTGCTCCGCCTGACATCGGCTTCGGAAGCATCAGCACCGCTCCGATGTCGGCACCGATCGCGGCCAGCAAACCGTCGAGTACGACGTCGGCAAGATGTTTTTCGTCCTTCGCCGAGCCCATCTCGACGGCGAGCTTCCAAAGTTGCGCCAAGTTTTGGCTGAAGCGATCCGTGCCGGCATGTTCGGCGGTGCTGGTTGGCGAGTACCGCGTCCGCTTTCGGCGTGAGACGATTTCCGGTTCGCTCGATTTTCCGGCCTTCTCTGGAATCGAGATGGCGTCCTGTGTTTGCGTTGCCGATTCGATCTCGTCGTCGTCCTCTTCGGCACCTTGAGTCTTCGCATCAAGCTCGTGCGTGAAAATGATGTCGCATGTTCCGAGCTGAATCGTCTGCCCTTCTTCCAATTCCCAGTCGCCGGAGATGCGATGTCCATCGACCGTCGTGCCGTTGCGGCTGCCGAGGTCGCGGAGAATCCACATCGGGCCGGCCTGGAAAATCTCGCAGTGATTGCGGCTGCTCATCTCACTGCGGATCACGATGCGGTTGGTTGGAGCACGACCGATCGTCATGACCTGACCGGGAGCCAGCCGAAACACGTCTTTCCATTTGTCGCCATCGCGCACGACCAAATAGGCCGCCCGCGCGGGGCGATCGGAGAACGAAACGGACGATTCGGTTTGACGCGGCATGACGATGATTGCTGATACGAATGAGGTCGGGCCTGAGATTAAGCCGCCCCAAGCGGTTATTCAACACGCGGCGTCCGTTGCCGTTGGCGGGATGCTGTCACGAATTCTCGACGCCAAAGCCGAAAGGTTCTGGTTCGGCGGTATTCGCAACAACTGGAACCGAGCCAGTGTCTGCTTCGGTTTCCTGGTCGACAGACTGCGGATCGGCGATCGACGCGGCGGGTTGACCTGCAACGGTGTCTTCGCCGAGCAGTTCTTCGAGTGCGTGTTGCGCGGCGGTTTGCTCGGCTTCCTTTTTGTTGGCACCCCAGGCGGCGGGGAAGACGCGGCCGGCGACCACCGCGCTGATGTGGAACACTTTTGAATGATCCGGACCACGTTCGTCGAGCACACGATAGCTCGGCGTCGATCCGAGTTTCTTCTGAGCAATGTGCTGCAACAGGCTCTTGAAGTTCTGCATGTGCAGCGTCGCGGCCGAGCTTTCAATTTCCGGATTGATCAGCGGAGTGAGAAATGACCGTGCGGCTTCGAGACCACCGTCGAGATAGATGCCGGCGATCAGCCCCTCAAATGTCCCCGCCAGGATCGAGGGCGGAATATGCCCGCCGTGATCGAGTCCTTTGCCGACGAGCACGAACTCTTCCAAGCGAACTCGGCCGGCCATCGTCGCGCAGGTCACGCGGCTGACGACGATCGACTTGATGCGCGTCAATTCCCCTTCGGCCGCCTCCGGGAAGCGGTGATAGAGCGCCTCGCAAACAACCGTGCCCAAGATGGCATCGCCGAGGAATTCCAGTCGCTCGTTCGAGTGCAACCGCGTCCGAGCCGAGGAAGCGTGCGTCAGACACATCGCTAGCAGTTCAATGTCACGAAACCGGTAGCCAAGTGCCGCCTGGCACTTGTCGAGCAAAACCTCCAACTCGGCAAAATTATTGACTTCGGGCATAAGCGATCACTTCCCAACGATGACGACTCAATCGGACGGCAGGCTACGACTGCAAAAAATCTCTGTCAACGAGCCGCTTCTTGGCGACGGTCGAATCGTCGGCGTATCATCTGCCATCCAACGCAGGTGATGCCAGTTGCGTACTCTCAACCGTCAATCTGCGAATCCAATGTGAGTTGGATGAACTTGAAGCGAACATCAACCAGATGCGCTGAGGGTCGGCGGCCGCCCTCCGGAAGTCCGGAGCCGGCGGAACTCCACCGGACACGGCGATCCGATTTTCCAAAGGAAGGTGTGTCATGCAACGACTGAGCAAGAGCGCGTCATGGATTGCGGCGATTGTCGGGATCACTTGTTTGACCGTTAGTTTTTGGGACGTGCGTCCGCGCCGCGAAGTTACGGCCGCTCCGTCGGCGACAGATGCGAGGCAGTTATCGACGGTCTTTCGCGAGATCTGCCACCAAGCATTGCCGAGCATCGTGTCGATCGAAACTCGCGGCAAAGCGGCGGCGATGGGGGGACTCGACCCCGATGACGAAGACAATCCGCTCAACGATCTGTTCCGCCAGAACCCTCAGTTCCGCGAGTTCTTCAAGGATCGTCCGCGACAGCGCGAAGCTCCGCGTTCGCGTGGCATGGGTTCGGGATTCATCATCGATGACGCGGGAGTCATCCTGACCAACAGCCATGTCGTGCGCGGAGCTGATGAGGTCAAAGTCCGCACACACGACGGGCTTGAATACGTCGTGACGGATATCAAAACAGACGACAACGCAGACATCGCCGTCCTGCGAATCAAGGATGCGAAGAATCTGAAAGCTCTCCGATTCGGCGACAGCGATACGGCGGAGGTCGGTGATTGGGTGCTGGCCGTCGGCAACCCGTTTGATGTCGGCATGACAGTCACCGCCGGGATCATCAGCGCCAAAGGCCGCGGCGTGTCACTCGTTCGTGGAGATTTCTTGCAGACCGACGCCGCGATCAATCCCGGCAACAGCGGCGGTCCGTTACTGAACCTCAACGGCGAAGTGATCGGAGTCAACACGGCGATCAGTAGTCGCAGCGGGGGTTCGGATGGAATCGGCTTCGCGATTCCGGTCAACGTGGTTAAGTGGATCAGCCAGCAATTGACGACGCACGGCAAAGTTCGCCGAGCGTATCTCGGCATCCAAATTCAACCGCTGACTTCAGCTCTCGCAAAATCGTTCGAGTTGCCGGGTGTCGAGGGCGCGGCCATCACGAAGGTCACGAAAGGCTCTCCGGCCGCTGACGCGAAACTGCAAGAGGACGATGTGATCCTTGAACTGGATGGCAAGAAAGTCTCCAGCACGCAGTCGCTGCAATTGGTCGTCGAACGACTGGAACCGGGCAAGTCCTACAAAGCGTCGATCGTTCGCGAAGGCAAGAAGCTCGAAGTCCCGATCACTGTGCGTGAAATGCCCGAAGGCTTTCTCGCCGGTGGCAAAAATCCCAATCTCAACGGCGGGCGAGGAAAAGGACCGAACCAGCAGCCGAAGGAAGAGTCATTCAATCAGCTTGGCCTACAAGTCAAAGAACTGACCCCGGAAATCGCCAAGGAACTCGGCTACGAAGAGACCCCGGCAGGAGTCATCGTGACCCGCGTTGATCCGAACGGCGCTGCCGCAGAATCGGGGATCGCGGTCGGCCAAATCATCGAGAAGGTCAACGGCAAGCAGATCGCTTCGATGAAGGAAATCGAAGAAGCCCTGAAGTCCGCGTCGCTCACAGACGGCGTCCGAGTGCTCGTCAGTACTCCGAGCGGTAAACAATCCATCGTCGTGCAGAGCAACAGTAAGTAGTCCGATTCGACTGCGCTCCGCGACCGTTTGGGAACCGTGTTTGGCCTTACGATACGGGCTGCTCACGGTCGGTCGCGGGATGGTTTTGTCACATCGACTTCACTGGCCGACTCGCAGATGAATTTTCGCCATAGTTCGCGATTGCTTCGTGCGACGATATAGCTGCGAGTGAAGACCGAGTACCTTCGGTCCTCGTTCCGAGCGGAATGTCTTGTGGCTGCGCACTTCAGTGACAGTCGCTGGGATGATTTCAGCCGGACGACGAGGCTCTGCGAATATGGCGATTCATTCTTCTGCGGTCGTCGACCCGCTTGCTCGGATCGATGCGACAGCGACCATTGGGCCATATTGCGTCATCAACGGGCCGGTGCGTATTGGCCCGCGAACGAACGTCGGGCCGTTCGTGCAGATCCTCGGTCACACGGAAATCGGCAGCGACTGTCAGATCCACGCGGGCACCGTCGTGGGAGATGTGCCGCAGGATCGGTCCTTCGCTGGCGGCATCAGTTACTGTCGCATCGGTGACGGTACGGTCCTTCGAGAACATGTGACGGTGCATCGCGGGTCGGCGTCCGAATCGGCGACGAACGTCGGACAGC